>JBQCFB010000609.1:0-5823 GCA_051959715.1 Pseudolabrys sp. | reverse complement strand
TACCAACAGCCCTAAAGACCTTGGGCGATTATGGTAAACGAATGGTTAGCGGCGCCCTCGGGCGGCCGCGGCGTGAGGAGACGGCGATGACGGACACGGCTCAGCGGCACAAGCGCGGCGGCCTCTATTTCGAGGATGTCGAGGTCGGCAAGACCACCGAGCACCGCTACACGCGCACGGTGACGCAGATGGACAACATGTTGTTCTCCAACATGACGCTCAACCCGCAGCCGCTGCACAGCGACCGCCACTTCTGCGAGACCGAGACCGAGTGGGGCCAGCCGCTGATGAACTCGCTGTTCACGCTCGGCCTGATGATCGGCATCCAGGTGTCCGACATGACCGTCGGCACCACCATCGCCAATCTCGGCATGACCGACGTGCGCTTCCCCAACCCGCTGTTCGAGGGCGACACCGTGACCTGCAAGACCACGGTCACGTCGAAACGCGAGTCGAAGTCGCGGCCGAACGCCGGCATCGTCGAATTCCACCATCAGGCGTTCAAGCAGGACGGCAAGCTGGTCGCCGAGTGCCACCGCAACGCGTTCATCACCAAGCGGCCGAAGTAAGCGACATGCGTTCCCTTCTCTTCGTGCCCGCCGACGGCGGCTCCAAGCTCGACAAGGCGATGGCCTCCGGCGCCGACGGCGTCATCATCGACCTCGAGGATTCGATCGCGCCCGAGCGCAAGGCGGTGGCGCGGCAGATGGCGCTCGACTTCCTCAAGAGCAATGCGCCGAAGGCGAACCGGCCGCAGCTTCTCGTGCGCATCAACGGCCTCGACACCGGCATGACCGACGACGACCTCGCCGCGATCGTGCCGGGCAAACCGGACGCGCTTCTGTTCCCGAAGGCCGAGGGTGGCACCAGCGTCATCCATCTCGACGCCAAGCTCGCCGCGCAGGAGGCGATCGCCGGTCTCGCCGAAGGCTCGATCAAGGTTCTGGCGCAGACCGTGGAGTCGGCGCTGGGCCTGTTCCTCGCCGGCACGTTCCGCGGCTCCAGCAAGCGGCTGATCGGCATGACCTGGGGGCCTGAGGATCTCGCCGCCGAGATCGGCGCGGAGGCGAATCGCGAGGCCGACGGCACGCTGACCGAGCCCTATCGCATTGCCCGCGCCATGTGCCTGCTCGGCGCCACGGCGGCAAAGCTGCCGGCGATCGAGACGATCCACGTCGACTTCCGCAATCTCGACGCGCTGCGCAAGGACACCGAACTCGCGCGCCGCGACGGCTTCACCGGCCGCCTCGCCATCCATCCGGCACAGGTGCCGGTGTTCAACGAGGTGTTCACGCCGTCGCAGGCGCAGATCGAGAAGGCGAAGGCGATCGTCGCGGCTTTCGCGGCGAAGCCCGGCGCCGGCGCGGTCGGCATTGACGGCCGCATGTACGACCGTCCCCATCTCGCCCGCGCGCAGGCGCTGCTGGCGCGCACGGGGAATTGAGCGCTACTCCGCCGCTTCGATGCGGATCGACTCAGGCTCCACGGCGACCGGCGCCGCCGGCACGACTGGCGCGGCGTGGCCTGCGCCGCGCTTGATCTCGTCGAGACGCTTCTCCTGTGCGACGTAGGCCTGCGCCGCGTCGGTCTTGAACATGTCGTGCGTCGCGATCTCGTCCTCGGTCACCGGCGCGATGGCGAGGTCGGTGTAGTCGTAGCGCTTCGGGTCGTACTTGATCTTCACGTAGGCGCGCCGCAGACGCAGATAGAAATAACCCCAGCCGGCGAGCTTGCGAGCGGTCTCCGCGATGTACCTCGGATAGAACGACCAGACTGGCTCGACCGGCATGCCCGGCCGGCGGTCGCGGCGGAACTTGCGCCGCAGGATGCCGCTCTCGACCGGATGCACGTTCTCCAGTTCGAACGACGCCTTGAACCAGGTCAGCGTGAACAGCACGTTGCCGAAGGCGCGCAGCGCCGCGGCGCGGCGCATGATCGTCTCGCAGTGCTCGAACGTGTAATAGCGCCGCCAGGACTCGCGATAGGCGTATTCCCATTCCTCGCGGCTCATGCGCGGATGCTGGGCGCAGATGTGGTGCAGGTCGTACTTGTTGAGGTCGGGCTCGACCCAGGCCTTGGCGCGGTAGAGCTTCTGGTGATCCTCCGAGCCCGGCAGCGGCGTGAGGTAGTGAATCTCGAGCACGTCGATCGGCAATTCGCGCTTAATCACCTCGAGATCGTTGAGCACGGATTCGACCGTGTCGGCGGGGAAGCCGGTGATGTAGCCGGCATAGACGAGAATGCCGGCCTTCTGCCAGGCGAGCAGCATCTGCCGGTATTCGGTGATCTTGTTCTGCTTCTTCTTGGCCGCCATCAGATTGGCGGGGTTGATGTTCTCCAGACCGATATAGGTCTTCTTGACACCGGCGCGGCGGCACTTGTCGATGAAGTTCGGCAGCCGGTGGCAGAGCGTGTCGACCTGGATGATGAAGGAGAACTCCATCTTCTCGACTTCGCGCATGTGGATGATGCGGTCGAGAATCGGCTCCCAGTCCTTGTTGCGCGCAAAATTGTCGTCGGTGATGAAGAAGCGGGTCAGGCCCTGCGCGACGTTGTCGCGGATGATCTTCTCGATGTCGTCGGGCGAGCGGCGCCGCGACTTGCGGCCCTGAACGTTGATGATCGTGCAGAACGAGCACTGGTAGGGACAGCCGCGGCCGGCGTCGAAGCTCGTCACCGTGCCGCTGGTGCGCTTGACGCGGTCGCGCCCGAGCATGGGCGCCGGCGCGCCGTCGATGCCCGGCAGGTCGTGCATGTAATTGTACAGCGGCTTGAGCGTGCCGGCATAGGCGTCGCGCATGACCTCGCCGAGATGCTCCTCGGCCTCGCCGGCGAAGACGGCAAGCCCCATAGCCTGCGCTGCGCGCAAGGCGTCGTCATCGCCATTGATCATCGAGATGACGCCGGACATGTGGAAGCCGCCGATCGCCACCGGTATGCCGGCGGCGCGCAAGGGGCGGGCAATGTCGAGCGCGCGCGGCGCCTGGTTCGACTGCACGCCGACCAGCATCACCATGCCGGCGCCGGCCTGCCTGATCATGCGCGCAATGCGGTCCGGGCGGATGCGGGTATTGCCCTCGTCGATGGCGTGGATGTCGATCTCGACGTCGTCACCGAGCACGTTCTGGTCGGCGAAATGCCTGGCGATGCCGTGCACGCAGGCGAGCGAGTTGGAGGGGATCGCGGATTTGAGCCAGACGATCGGATAGCCGTCGTCGCAATAATGCGTCGGCTTGACGAGGACGAGACAGAAGCGGCGCTTGGCCGCGGCCTGTTTCACGACTTCCGACATGGCACCCCCCACCCCTGCCGACGCCAACCTGGGTATCGACGCGCTTATTCCGCTGCTTCCACCACCTCGATGCGATCGTTCTCGTGCCGCTCTCCGGCGCTGATCTTGTCGAGCCGCGCCCGCTGCTCGACGAAGGCGCGCGCCTGATCGGTCGCGAACAGTTCGTGCGTCGCCGCCTCGTCATCGGCCACCGGCGTCATCGCCGTGTCGGTGTAGGCGTAGCGGTTCGGGTCGTTCTTGATGCGCAAATAGATGCGCCGCAGCTTGAGATAAAGGAACGCCCAGCGCGCGAGCCGCGACGCGATGCTGCCCCAGTGCTTCGGATAGAACAGCCAGACCGGCTCGATGCCCATTTCCGGCCGGCGGTCGCGGCGGTAGCGCTTGCGCAGGAAGCCGCCCTCGAGCGGATGGATGCGCTCGATGTTGATCGAGCCCATGAACCACGAGATCAGGAACAGCGCGTTCGAGGCATTGGCCTTGGTCGACGCGACGCGGCGCAGGATCGTCTCGACGTGGTCGAGCGTGTAGTAGCGCTGCCAGGCTTGCTTATAGGCGCGGTCCCACTCGTCGCGCGACATCTTCGGATGCGGCGTGCAGATGTGGTTGAGGTCGTACTTGTTGAGGTCGGGATCGAGCCAGGCGCCGGCCCGCTTGAGCTTGAGATGATCCTCCGAGCCCGGCAGCGGCGTCAGGTAGAAGAATTCCAGCAGGTCGACCGGCAGCTCGCGCTTGATCACGTCGATGTCGTGCATGATCGAGTCGAGAGTGTCGCCGGGGAAGCCGAGGATGTAGCCGGCATAGGTGATGACGCCGGCGTTCTTCCAGGCCAGCAGCATCTTGCGATATTCGGTGATCTTGTTCTGCCGTTTCTTGGCGCCGAGCAGATTGTCCGGGTTGATATTCTCGAGCCCGATGAAGACGCGCTTGACGCCGGCGCGCGCCGCCTTCTCGACGAAGTTCGGCAGCTTGTGGCAGAGCGTGTCGACCTGGATGATGAAGGAGAGATTGAATTTCTCGACCTCGCGCAGGTGGATGATGCGGTCGAGGATCGGCTCCCAGTCCTTGTTGCGGGCGAAATTGTCGTCGGTGATGAAGAAGGCGCGCAGGCCCTGCGCGTAGTTGACGCGCACGATGTGCTCGATGTCGTCGGGCGAGCGGCGGCGCGACTTGCGGCCCTGCACGTTGATGATGGTGCAGAACGAGCACTGGTACGGACAGCCGCGACCGGCGTCGAACGAGGTCGTGCCGCCGGCGGTGCGCTGCGCGCGCTCGACCGCCATCAAGGGGATCGGCGTGCCGTCGATCCCCGGCAGGTCGTCCATGAAATTGTACAGCGGCTTGAGCGTGCCGGCGGCTGCGTCGAGCAGCACTTCGTCGAGGCGCCCTTCGGCCTCTCCGGCGAACAGCGAACACCCGAGCGCGCGGGCGCGGTCGAGATCGGCATCCTCGCCGTTCAGCATCGACAGCACGCCCGAGACGTGGAAGCCGCCAATGCCGACCTTGATGCCGCGCGCGCGCAAGGGCCGTGCGAGATCGAGGGCGCGCGGGAACTGGTTCGACTGCACTCCGACGAGCATGACCATGCCGTCGCCGGCCGCCTCGATCATCGCCGCGAGACGATCAGGGCGGAGGCGAGTGTTGGTCTCGTCGTAGACATGGATGTCGAGGCCGACGTCGGCGCCGAGCACCGCACGCGCGGCGCAATCCCTGGCGAGGCCATAAAGGGAGGCGAGCGAATTTGAAGGAATAGGCGAACGCAGCCACTGGATGACGTAGCCGTCATCGTCGTAATGCGACGGTTTCACCAGAACGAGGCAGAACCTCCTCCCGGCGCCATCCTGCACCGCAACAGATACCATCCGCCACGCCCCGCAACAGACCGGTACTTCGATCGAAATTGTACCGAAGAAAGGCCCTTTTCGATAGCGCAAAGTCGCTGCGGAACCGCGGATCGCCGCTGGTCTGTCAAAAGTCAGGGCCGGCCGGCGCGATAATTGATAAATATCACTTTTCTGGCAGCTTCTTCAGCGCCGCCTTGCGCGCCACGAAGGCCGACAGCATGCGGCGTGGCTCGTCGGACGTGTAGGTCGCCTCGAATGCATCCACGCCGGCCGCGATCGCCGCGTCCGTCGGCAGCTGCTCCCAGGCCTGCATCAGCGCCTTCTGCCGGCGGATCGCCCGCGGCCCGCCGGCGAGCAGCGCATCCAGCACCGCATCCAGTTCCGCATCGAGCGCCTCGGGCGCGACGACGCGCTCGACCAGACCCCAGCGCAGCGCGGTCTCGGCGTCGATCGTCTCGCCGAGCATGAGCAGCTCGCGGGCGCGGCCGTAACCGATCAATTGCGGGATCAGCGCCGCCTCGACCACCGACGGCAATCCGACGCGCACCTCGGGCATGCCGAACCTGGCGCGCGTCGACGCGACGCGCAGGTCGCACGACACGGCGACTTCGAGCCCGGCGCCGAGCGCGAAGCCGTCGATCGCTGCGATCACCGGAACCGACAGGCGGCGGAAGCAGTCGCACGTCTCGT
>JBQCFB010000608.1:0-6422 GCA_051959715.1 Pseudolabrys sp. | reverse complement strand
GTCCGGCAAACGTCACGGCATGATCAAGCGGACCACCAAGACGATCCGCGAGCATCGCGGCACCAACGTGCTGTTCAAGACCGACGGCGACAACATCAAGAAATACTGGATGCCGAACGGCTGATCCGGATTTCGTCGCTTCCCCCGTTTGCATTCCGACTGACTGAAGGAGTTTCACCATGGCCCGCGTCAAACGTGGCGTCACCGCGCACGCCAAGCACAAGAAAGTTCTCAAGGCCGCCAAGGGCTATTACGGCCGCCGCAAGAACACGATCCGCATCGCCAAGCAGGCGGTGGAGAAGGCGAACCAGTACGCCTTCCGCGACCGCAAGCGTCGCAAGCGCACCTTCCGCGCCCTCTGGATCCAGCGCCTGAACGCCGCGGTGCGGCCCTTCGGCCTCAACTATTCGAAGTTCATCGACGGCCTCGCCAAGTCGGGTCTTCAGGTCGACCGCAAGGTGCTCTCGGATCTCGCGATCCACGAGCCGGCTGCGTTTGCTGCGATCGTCGAGAAGGCCAAGGCCGCGCTTCCGGCCCAGGCCTGAGCCTCTAGCGGGCACCGCCTCTCCCTTGTCATGCCCGGGCTTGTCCCGGGCATCCCGCTCAGGAAGGCACGGCTGTGCCCATGGAATCGGGATGGCCGGGACAAGCCCGGCCATGACAGGCTGAGACCATGTCCGACATCGCCAAGCTTGAATCCGAACTCCTGACCGCCGTGTCGTCCGCCGCGGACGAAGCGGCGCTCGAAGCCGTGCGCGTGTCCGCGCTCGGCAAGAGCGGCTCGGTCTCCGCGCTCCTGAAGACGCTCGGCGCAATGACGCCGGACGAACGCAAGGTGCAGGGGCCGGCGATCAACGGGCTCAAGGACAAGCTCGGTGCGGCGATCGCCGCGCGCAAGGACGAGCTTGCCGCGGGCGCGCTGGACGCACGTCTCGCCAGCGAGACGGTCGACGTCACGCTGCCGGTGCGTGAGACGCCGGCCGAGAGCGGCCGTGTGCATCCGATCAGCCAGGTGATCGACGAGCTCACCGCCATCTTCGCCGACATGGGCTTCGCGGTGGCGGAAGGTCCCGATATCGAGACCGATGACTACAACTTCACCAAATTGAACTTCCCCGAAGGCCACCCGGCCCGGGAGATGCACGACACGTTCTACTTCAATCCGAAGCCGGACGGTTCGCGACTCCTGCTGCGCACGCACACCTCGCCGGTGCAAGTGCGCACCATGCTCAGCCAGAAGCCGCCGATCCGCGTCATCTGCCCCGGCCGCACCTATCGCAGCGACTCGGACCAGACACACACGCCGATGTTCCACCAGGTCGAGGGCCTCGTCATCGACAAGGGCTCGCATCTCGGCCACCTCAAGTGGATCCTGCAGGAATTCTGCAAGGCCTTCTTCGAGGTCGACAACGTCAACATGCGTTTCCGGCCGTCGTTCTTCCCGTTCACCGAGCCGTCGCTCGAGGTCGACATCCAGTGCCGCCGGGGCAAGGACGAGATCCGCTTCGGCGAGGGCGAGGATTGGCTCGAGATTCTCGGCTGCGGCATGGTGCATCCGAACGTGTTGCGCAATTGCGGGCTCGACCCCGACGAGTACCAGGGCTTCGCCTGGGGCATGGGCATCGACCGCATCGCGATGCTGAAATACGGCATGCACGATTTGCGCGCCTTCTTCGAGGCCGACCAGCGCTGGCTCGCGCATTACGGCTTCCGTCCGCTCGATTTCCCGACGCTCGCCGGGGGGCTCTCGTCGTGAAATTCACCCTCTCCTGGCTGAAGGATCATCTCGAGACGTCGGCGCCGCTCGCCGAGATCGTCGACAAGCTCACCATGATCGGCCTCGAGGTCGAGCGCGTCGAGGACAAGGCGAAGGAATACGCGCCGTTCAAGGTGGTGCAGATTATCGAAGCCGTGCAGCATCCGAACGCCGATCGCCTGCGCGTCTGCAAGGTCGACAACGGCACGGGTGCGCCGCTCCAGATCGTCTGCGGTGCGCCGAACGCGCGCGCCGGCCTCAAGACCGTGCTCGGCCTGCCCGGCACCTACATTCCCGCCAAGGACATCACGCTGTCGGTCGGCAAGATCCGCGGCGTCGAGAGCCAGGGCATGATGATCTCCGGCGCCGAGATCGGCTTCAACGAGGATCACAGCGGCATCATCGAGATGCCGGAGGATGCGCCGATCGGCACGCCGTTCGCCGAAGTGCTGGGCCTGTCCGAGCCGGTGATCGAGATCAACCTGACGCCGAACCGCCCGGACTGCACGGGCGTCAACGGCATTGCGCGCGATCTCGGCGCGACGCTGATCGGCGACTACAAGGAAAATGCGCCGAAGCGCATCGAGGGCAAATTCCCCTGCCCCGTCTCCGTGAAGATCGACGCGCCGGAATTGTGCCCGGCCTTCGCGCTCAGGCTCGTGCGCGGCGTCAAGAACGGCCCCTCGCCGGAATGGCTGCAAAAGCGGCTGACCGCGATCGGGCTGCGGCCCATCAACGCGCTGGTCGACATCACCAACTTCCTCACCTACGACCGCGGCCGTCCGCTGCACGTGTTCGACGCCAGGAAGGTGAAGGGCAACCTCACCGTCCGCCGCGCGCAGAACGGCGAGCAGCTTCTGGCGCTCGACGGCCGCACCTATACGCTCGACAACGCCATGTGCGTCATCGCCGACGAACGCGCGGTCGAATCGCTCGCCGGCATCATGGGCGGCGAGGAGTCCGGCTGCGACGAGAACACCACCGACGTGTTGATCGAATCGGCGCTGTGGAGCGAGCTCAATATCGCGCAGACCGGCCGCAAGCTCGGCATCAACACCGACGCGCGCTACCGCTTCGAGCGCGGCGTCGACCCTAATTTCACCGTGCCCGGGCTCGATCTCGCGACGCAGCTCGTGCTCGACTTCTGCGGCGGCGAGCCGTCGCAGGTATTCCTCGCCGGCGATCCGACACCGAAGGAAAAGGTGATCGACTTCCCGCTGTCCGAGTTGCCGCGCCTGTCCGGCCTCAAGCTGTCGATCAATGACGTCCGCCGCATCCTCGAGAAGCTCGGCTTCTTCGTCGCCGGCCAGGGCGAGCGCGTGAAGGTCGCGGTGCCGTCGTGGCGTCCTGACGTGCATGGCCGCGCCGACATCGTCGAGGAGATCGTGCGCATTGTCGGCGTCGACCAGGTTCAGCCGGCGCAGTTCCCGCGCGGCGATGCCGCACGGAAGCCCGTGCTGACGACGATCCAGAGCCGCACCCGCAAGGCCAAGCGCGCACTCGCCGCGCGCGGACTGGTCGAGGCCGTGACGTGGTCGTTCGTTTCGAAGCGCGAGGCCGAGTTGTTCGGCGGCGGTCAGCCGGAGCTGGCGCTCGCCAATCCGATCGCGGCCGAGCTGTCCGACATGCGGCCGAGCCTGCTGCCGGGCCTGATCATGGCGGCGCAGCGTAATGCCGACCGCGGCATTGGCGACGTCGCACTGTTCGAGGTCGGCCAGATCTTCAAGGGCGACAAGCCTGAGGATCAGTTCACGGCAGCCACCGGGCTGCGCCGCGCGCTGGCCAAGCCCGACGGCGCCGGCCGCGACTGGTCGCGCGCATCCGCGCCAGTCGACGCCTTCGACGCCAAGGCCGACGCCTGGGCCGTGCTCGCCGCCGCCGGCGCGCCGATGGCGGCGCTCCAGATCGTCGCCGGAGGGCCCGCCTGGCTGCATCCCGGCCGCTCCGGCACCATCCAGATGGGGCCGAAGAACGTCATCGGATGGTTCGGCGAACTGCATCCGCGCATGCTCGCCGCGCTGAAGGCCGAAGGGCCGCTCGTCGCCTTCGAAGTGCTGCTCGAGACCATCCCCGAGCCGAAGGCCAAGCCGACCCGCGCCAAGCCGATGATCGAACTGTCGGCCTTCCAGCCGGTCGAGCGCGACTTCGCCTTCATCGTCGACCGCAAGGTCAAGGCCGGCGACATCGTCCGTACGGCGCAGAACGCCGACAAGAAGCTGATCACCAATGTCAGCGTGTTCGACGTCTACGAGGGCAAGGGCATCGATCCGGACAAGAAGTCGGTCGCCATCGCCGTGACGATCCAGCCGCGCGACAAGACGATGACCGACGCCGAGATCGAGGCGCTTGCGGCCAAGATCGTCGCCGACGTCGTCAAGCGCACGGGTGGGGTGTTGCGGGGGTAAACCCCTCAACTGTCATGGCCGGGCTTGTCCCGGCCATCCCGATGAGACGGGCACCATGCCTTCCTAATCGGGGTCACCGGGACAAGCCCGGTGACGACAAAAACAGCTACGCTGCCAATAAATCCGCGTACGCAAAACCATCCCGCTCGACCGTCTCGCCGACGCGCACCGGAATTGCCCGCGACAGCATCGGCCCGGCCGTGACGAACGAGTGGAATTCGCCGTTCTCGCCGCACGGATCGACGCTCGCCGGCAGATCGCCGAGCAGCACGGCGTCGAAGCGGCGGCCGGCGAAATCGGCGGGCAGTTTCTTCAGGTCGACGGTCGCCAGATGCGCTTCGAGCCCACTGGCGATCATGTCGCGCGCGAGCTGCGCGGTCGGCTTCAGCCACAGTGGAAACACCGGCGTGATCCCGCTCTCCTTCAGCTTCTCGACGCGGTAGGCGCGGATGTCTTCCAGGAAAAGATCGCCGAAGATGATGTGGGTGATGCCGTCGGCCTTCGCCTGCGCGACCGCCTCCGCCATCGCCTTCTCGTAAATGTCGTTCGTGCACGGATGCGGGATGTGCACCAGTACGGGTCGAAGCCCCGCCGCTGCAATCTGCATCTCCAGAAGCTGTTGCCGCACGCCGTGCATGGCGACGCGCTCGAAGGTGCGGTTGACCGTCGTCAGCGCGCCGACGACGTCGTAGTCGCCGCTCTGCCGCACGGCATGCAGCGCCCAGGCCGAGTCCTTGCCGCTCGACCACGCGATGAGCGCCTTCGGCCGCATCACTCGTCCTCGCGCCGCCTGCGCTTCTTCGACGTCCGTGCCTTCGGCTCCTCGCGCTTGCCGCGGCCGAGGAAGCGCAGCACGGCTTCCGCCGTGCGCGTTCCGGACTCCCATGCGCCGTTGACGGTGCCCCACTGCGTCTCGCTGAGCGCCTCGCCGGCGAGAAAGACGTGGCCGAGCGGCTCGGCCAGCACCTTGCGCGATTCCGAGTGACCCGGGCCGGCCGCCGACATCGCACCGAGCACGAACTCCTGTTCGTTCCAGCGCGTGACACGGCTCTTCCGGATGAAGCGTTTGACGTTGGTATCAAAGGCGTTCGACAGCCAGGTCGTCGCGAAGTCGAGCATCGCGGCCTCGCCCTTCGCCGACAGTTCCTTGCCGAAAGAGCCGCCAATGCTGACCACGTGCAGACCGGTGCCTGAGACGTTGGCGAGGAGCGCAGCCGTCTTGTTGCTCGTCGCCTGCTCGAAGACGAGGTCGTCCTTCTGCAAGGCGAGCGGATTGCCCGGCATGTCGAGCGCGACGTGATCGAGGCTGCCGAGCGGCAGGTTGCCGATCGCGGCCTTCACGTTCTTCGGCAGCGGCGGAATGAACTCGATGTCGTCGCTGGCGAGTGCATTCGTCGACGCGGTGAGGATGACCGCGCGCGGATACCAGAGCGATTCCGGCGTCTCGATCACCGTGCTCTTGCCCCAGGCGATCATGCTGACCGGCGACGACAGCTTGATGTTCAGCCCTGCGGCGAGCTTGCCGAGCAGCGTGCCGTAGCCCTGACGGCAGAACGATTCGCCGGCGCGTTCCGCCGTGCGCAGCATATCGGCCGACGAAATCTCGGCGAGGTCCTTCGACGTCGCAAACGGGCCGAACATGAACTCGAGCGATTGCTTCCAGGCGCCGAGATCGTTCGGCAACAGGCGGTCGGCAGCGAGATCGCCCTTGGCCTTCGACGGCTCGCGCAACGCCCGCTGCGCGCGCACCTGCGCGGCGAGGAACAGCTCGAGCTCGGCGTCGCGCGCGCGGCGCGGTCCGATGCGCACGGTCTGCCAGCGCGGCGCCGTGTAGACGTCCAGGCCGGCCGGCGGGCCGCCGGCAATCAACGGATTGCTGTCGGGATTGTGGATCCAGTGCGCGCCGAGATCGAACGGCACACCGAAGGTCGCCGTGTCCGTCGCGCAACGTCCGCCGATGCGATCGGACCCTTCGAACACCAGGACACGCAACTTCTCGGCGCCCAGCCGCCGCGCCGCGGCGATGCCGGCGGCGCCGGCACCGACAACAACAACATCCGCATCTTCGCCGGGCGGCTTCGCCGCGAAGGCCGGGCTCGCCATGAGTGCTGCGGATGCGGCGAGAAAGGAGCGACGGCTCAAACGCGGCATGACATCAGCGGCATGGTGTCCGAATGGTTTCCGAAAGTGCAGTCACAATGCACGAATGCCCGTGGCAGCGCAATTTCCATGGCTAACGCCGATTAACACCTACGCGCGTA
>JBQCFB010000607.1:0-3614 GCA_051959715.1 Pseudolabrys sp. | reverse complement strand
TTGGCGGGCGACCGTCGACGGGGGTGCATCATGGTTCTCGGCCTTTCGCTTGCTGCGTTCACGATCCTGCACGTGCTCATCAGCCTTGCGGCGATCCTCGCCGGCGCCGTCGTCACTGCCGGCATGCTGCGCGGCGCCCGCCTCGGCGCCTGGACCGCGTTCTTCCTGGCGCTGACGCTGCTCACCAGCCTCACCGGCTTCCTGTTTCCGATCAAAGGATTTACGCCGGCGCTGGGCACCGGCGCGGTCTCGGTGGTGATCTTGCTGCTGGCGCTGTGGGCGCTCTATGCCGGGCACCTGCGCGGCAACTGGCGCCGGGTCTACGTCGTGTGCGCGGTCGCGGCGCTCTATCTCAACGTGCTGGTGCTGATCGTGCAGGGCTTCCTCAAGGTGCCGCCTCTGCACGCGCTGGCTCCGACCGGGTCCGAGCCGCCGTTCCTCGTGGCGCAAACGCTGGCGCTGATCGTGTTCGTCGTGCTCGGCATCCTCGCTTTGCGGCGGTTCGATCCGCCGAAGATTTCGCCGGCGCTCTGACGGGCCCGTAAAAACGAAAAAGCCGCCGGCGACGGCGGCTTCTCGCGGCGGCGCGATCGCCCGTCTATTTCAACTGCGTCGAGATGCTGGAGAAGCTCGTATTGAGGTTGGTGCCGATCGTGTTGACGACGGCGATGATGGCGATCGAGATGCCCGCGGCGATCAGGCCGTATTCGATGGCGGTGGCGCCGGACCGGTCCTTGAGGAACGCGACAAGCTGTTTCACGGAAAGGGCTCCAGGGTTAAGCGGCAGTGACCGAGCGGCGCGACCTTACGTCGCGTCACCTGAAAAGTTCCCTGTTCCCGATGCGCGTGTTTTAGGGAGAAGTTGTTCGAAAATCGCGGTGCTTGTCGGACAATATTTTATCAATTTGCGCGACCCGGCGTCGCTGGGGCCCTGAAAATGAAGAAGCCGCCGGATTCGGCGGCTTCCCACATTCCGACATGTCGACCGGGCTTATTTCAGCTGGGTCGAGATGCTGCTGAAGCTGGTGTTCAGCTTGGTGCCGATCGTGTTCACGACGGCGATGATCGCGACCGAGATGCCGGCGGCGATGAGGCCGTATTCGATGGCGGTCGCACCGGACTCGTTCTTGAGAAACGCAACAATCTTGGACATTCGAGACGCTCCAGGCTCTTTTTTGCGCTCGCGGCGCGAGGGCGGCACGAAGGTACCGCCCGCGGGTAAAGAGTTTCTTTTGGCGTCGTCCCCAAATCGAATTAACAAGTCTTTACCGCGGGGCGTGCGGCATGGCGGACATGCAATTGCCGGTTAGCCGGGTGCAAACGAACCGCCGAAACGAAAAAAGCCGCCCTGCGAGGGCGGCTTTTTCCAACCGACCAGGGGTCGATTACTTGAGCTGCGTCGAGATGCTGCTGAAGCTGGTGTTCAGCTTGGTGCCGATCGTGTTCACGACGGCAATGATCGCGACCGAGATGCCGGCGGCGATGAGGCCGTATTCGATGGCGGTCGCACCCGACTCGTTCTTGAGAAACGCAACAATCTTGGACATTTGGAACGCTCCAGGAGGATGAGTGGGCTCACAATAGGGGCCGGTCGTTAAGAATCGCCTTCGGAATAGGGGTCAAATTCGTCGATCGGAGGCAGCCGGGTGCTGCGCCGATGCAAAGATGGACCGCGCAGGAAGCCGCGTATTTACGTCAAATTCGATGCATAGCGCGGTTTGGCGGCGCCGGATCGCCCCGCACCGGCGGGACGACGGGCCGGCGGCGTTAACGCTCTGTTACCCATGCCGGTAAGTGCCGTGGAACGACTGCGCGGTCGCGAGGCGCGTCTCGCCGGACGGCCGATGGCAGGCAACGGGCAGGCGAGCGGCGGCGCACATCTGGTGGGCCGCCGCTTCGGCTGCGAAGGGTCAGACGTCTTCCGGATTGTCGACGTATACGAGGCCGGCCTTCGCCAGCGGCTCGCGCATATTGTACATGTCGAGACCGAGAATTCCCGACGCCAGCTTCTGGCGCTTGGCGTCCTCGTCGTCGAACCGCTTCTGCGCCTTCGCCGCGGTCTCGGCGACGTATTTCTTCGGCACGACCACGACGCCGTCGTCATCGGCGACCACCGCGTCGCCCGGCTCGACATAGACGCCGGCGCAGACGACCGGGATGTTGACCGCGCCCAGGGTCGACTTGACCGTGCCCTTGGACGAGATCGCGCGCGCCCAGATCGGGAAGCCCATCTCCTTGAGCGCGGCGACGTCACGGCAGCCGGCGTCGAGGATGACGCCCTTGACGCCCCGCGCCTTCAGCGAGGTGGCGATGAGGTCGCCGATCATGCCGTCGGTGTTGTCGGCAGTGCAGCCGAGCACGACGACGTCGCCGGGTTTGCACTGCTCGATCGCGACATGCAGCATCCAGTTATCGCCGGGCTGCGCCAGGATCGTGACGGCGGGACCGGCGATCGACGCGCCGGCCCAGACCGGGCGCATATAGGGCTTCATCAACTGGTAGCGGCCGAGCGCTTCGTGGACGGTCGAGGCGCCGAGCTTCTCGAAGGTGGCGAGCGCCTTGGCATCGGCGCGCTGGATGTTGCGAACGACGACGTTTTTCATGGTGCAAATTTCCTCTTGGTACAGCCTCAATCCGTCATCCTGAGGTGCGAGCGTAGCGAGCCTTGAAGGATGACGGGTCCTGCCTCGGCCGTTCATTCTTCGAGGCCCGGCTTTCGGCCGAGCACCTCAGGATGACGGGGAGAGGCTTCGATCTAGCCCAGCGTCTGCGTGACGACGCGCGGGAACAGCGTCTGGTAGGCCTCGCCGTAGGTCATCGGGATGCCGGTGTTGCGCGAGCCCTGGATGCCGCGATTGAGCGCGACGCGCTCGTAATAGTGCCAGAGGTGCTTCTGCGCGGCGAGAATCTGGAACGCCTTGTATTTGGTCTCCCAGACGTCGTCGATCTTCAGGATCAGGTCGGGCTTGAAGTCGCACTGTTCGGGCTGGTGCGGCTCGAACAGATAGACCGGCGGTGCAGAGTATTTGTACTTGGCGCCCGGCTTGTGGCCCATCGCCTGCGCGACGACGCGCGTCTCCTGCGCGAAGTGCGCGGCGTTCGGATGGTCGAAATTGTACGGGTCCTTCAGCGCGTGCGTCAGCACGAAGGCCGGATTGGTCTCGCGGTAGATGTCGACCATGCGGTCGAAGTGCTGCTCGGTGAGCTTGAGCGGGTAGTCGCCGCAGTCGAAGAACTCGATCTCGGCGCCCAGGAGCGCGGCTGCGCGCTCGGCCTCGTCCTTGCGGCCGGCCTTCACCTTTTCCATCGTCGCGCCGGCTTCCTTCCAGGCGAACTGGCTTTCGCCGCGCTCGCCGAAGGACATGCAGACGATCTTCATCTTGTAGCCCTGCTTGGCGTGCAGGGCGATCGCGCCGCCGGCGCGCCAGACGAAATCGCCGGGATGGGCGGTGACGACGAGCCCGGTCTTCTGTTCGGACATGGATGCTCCTTCTGCTTTCCGATCGTGCCGCGGCGCGGGGGCCGCGGTGTCTGTCAAATGCCGCCGTGGCGGACGGCGTCGATCGCCTGCGCGAGCAGGCGGGTGAAACTCTCGAGATGACGCCGCATCGCTG
>JBQCFB010000606.1:0-4052 GCA_051959715.1 Pseudolabrys sp. | reverse complement strand
CAAGGTTTGGAGCGGCCAGCTTGCGGTCGACTCGAAGCTCAACACCGAGGTGGCGACCGCTTTCCCGGTCGACGAGGCGCTGAAAGACATCGGACCCGGTGTCTACGCCATGATCGCCGCGCCGAAGGATGCGCTGGTCGACAACGATTACGACGCGCAGGCGACGCAGTGGTTCATCGTTTCGGATCTAGGCCTCTCCGCCTACAGCGCGCATGACGGCGTCGATGTCTTTGTGCATTCGCTTGCCACTGCGGAACCAAAAGACAAGACCGAGGTGCGGCTGATCGCGCGCAACAATGAGGTGCTTGCCGTCCGCCAGACCGACCAGTTCGGACACGCGCATTTTGAGGCCGGTTTGACGCGCGGCGAGGGCGGGCAGGCGCCGGCCGCCGTGGTCGCGAGCGAGAAGACCGACTACGCCTTTCTTAGCCTGAAGACTCCGGCCTTCGATCTCTCCGACCGCGGCGTCGCCGGACGTCCCGTGCCGGTCGGGCTCGATGCTTTCGTCTACACCGAGCGCGGCGTCTATCGCACCGGGGAGACGGTGAACATCACTGCACTCCTGCGCGACGCGCGCGGCGCTGCTGCACTCAATGTGCCGCTGACGCTCGTCGTCGAGCGCCCCGACGGCGTCGATTATCGCCGTATTGTCGTGTCCGATCAGGGCCTTGGCGGCCGCGCGCTGAGCGTGCCGATCGTCCCCTCGGCGGCGACGGGCACTTGGCGCGTGCGCGCCTACACCGATCCGAAGCGGCCGGCGATCGGCGAAACGACGTTCATGGTCGAAGACTACGTGCCCGACCGCATCGAGTTCGATCTCACATCGAAGGCGACCGGCATCTCGGCCGACACGCCGGCGTCGCTGACGGTCGACGGGCATTTCCTCTATGGCGCGCCGGCCTCCGAACTCGATCTCAGCGGCGCGGTGGTGATCGGCGTCGCGAAGGAACGCGCCGGCTTCCCCGGCTATGCGTTCGGCCTCGCCGACGACGAGGTCACGCCGGTGCGCCAGGAACTCTCGGAGTTGCCGGCGACCGATGCGAGTGGCAAGGCGAGCTTCGACGTTTCGCTCGACAATGTGCCGGACACGTCGCGTCCGCTCGAAGCGCAGATCGCAATCACCATGTCGGAATCGGGCGGCCGCGGCGTCGAGCGCAAGCTGACGCTGCCGGTGACGCCGTCTGGGCCGATGATCGGCGTCAAGCCGGCATTCTCCGGACGCTCGCTCGACGACGGAGCCAATGCCGACTTCGACATCGTCATGGTCGCGCCCGACGGCAAGCGGCTAGCGCAGAAGGGCCTGCGCTACGAGCTACTGAAAATCGAGACCAGCTATCAATGGTACCGGCAGAACGGCCAGTGGCAGTTCGAGCCGGTTAAGCGCACGTCGCGCGTGGCGAACGGCACGGTCGATACTTCGACCGACAATCCGGCACGGCTGTCGCTGCCGGTGAAGTGGGGCCGTTATCGGCTCGAAGTGTCGAACGGCGACGCGACCATCACCTCGCTCGGCTTCGATGCCGGCTTCTATGCCGAGTCCAGCGCCGACACGCCGGACCTGCTCGAGCTCGCGCTCGACAAGCCAGCCTATGCGGGCGGCGACACGATGAACGTCGCCATCACCGCGCGCACTGCGGGCCGGCTGACGCTCAACGTCTTCACCGACCGCCTCGTCGCCAGCCAGTCGCAGAACGTCAGTGCCGGCACCGCTAACCTCAGGATGGTCGTCGGCCGCGACTGGGGCACCGGCGCCTACATGGTCGCGACTTTGCACCGGCCGCTCGACGAAAAGGCCGAGCGCATGCCCGGCCGCGCCATCGGCGTGCAGTGGTTCTCGATCGACAAGGCCGCGCATCAGCTTTCGGTCGCGCTCAAGCCGGCGGCGAACATGCGGCCCAACGCGACCATGACGGTGCCGATCGAGATCGGCGGGCTCGCGGCCAATGAGGACGCGCGCGTCGTCGTTGCTGCGGTCGACGTCGGCATCCTGAATCTCACCGGTTACAAGCCGCCGGCGCCGGACGATTATTATCTCGGCCAGCGGCGGCTCACCGCCGAGATCCGCGATCTCTACGGGCAACTGATCGACGGCATGCAGGGCGCGCGCGGCGCGATCCGCTCCGGCGGCGACATGGGCGCGGCCGAACTGTCGGGCTCGCCGCCGGCGCAGGCACCGCTGTCGCTCTATTCCGGCATCGTTACCGTCGGTCCCGACGGGAAGGCGCAGGTCTCGTTCGAAATCCCGGCCTTCGCCGGCACCGTGCGGGTGATGGCGGTCGCCTGGAGCAAGGACAAGGTCGGCAAGGCCTCGACCGACGTGATCGTGCGCGATCCGGTCGTGCTCACCGCGACGCTGCCGCGTTTCCTGCGCACCGGCGACAATGGCGCAGTGCAGCTCGAACTCGACAATGTCGACGGGGCGGCGGGTGACTACCGCATCGCCGTGTCCGCCGATGGACCGTTGACCCTCGACGGCAAGCCGCGCGTGCTGACCCTGTCGCAAAAGCAGCGCAACCGCGTCTCGGTGCCGATTTCGGCATCGGGCGCAGGCGGCGGCCATGTCGACGTCATGGTGAGC
Source organism: Pseudolabrys sp. (assembly GCA_051959715.1). Taxonomy (GTDB): domain Bacteria; phylum Pseudomonadota; class Alphaproteobacteria; order Rhizobiales; family Xanthobacteraceae; genus Pseudolabrys. Next base: position 1,474 of record JBQCFB010000606.1, on the reverse strand, counting down.
GGGCCGAACGGCTTCACGATGGCGCGGTCGTACAATCTCGATGTTCGCTCCGCGTACCAGATCCTGGCCCGCCGCACGGTGAAGAGCCTCGCCAAGGGCGAGAGCGTCACGATCGACAAATCTCTGTTCGCGGACTTCGTGCCGGGGACGGGCAGGGCGGCGGTCTCGGTCGCCATCTCGACGTCGCTCGACGCCGCGAGCCTGTTCAACGCGCTCGACCGCTATCCCTTCGGCTGCTCGGAGCAGGTGACGAGCAAGGCGATGGCCATGCTCTATCTCAACGATCTCGCCGGCGAGGCGCGGCTTGCCCCGGACGGCGAGATCGATACGCGCATCAGGGACGCCATCCCGCGTCTGCTGGCGCGTCAGGCGTCGAACGGCTCGTTCGGGCTGTGGAGCGTCGGCGGCGAGGACGTATGGCTTGATGCTTATGTCACCGACTTCCTGACGCGGGCGCGCGAGAAGAATTTCGACGTGCCGCAGGTCTCCTACGGCCTCGCCCTCGACCGGCTGCGCAACTACGTCGCCACCGCGCCGGACCCGAACAAGAACGGCGGCCGCGATCTCGCCTATGCGCTCTATGTGCTGGCGCGCAACGGCGCCGCGCCCATCGGCGATCTGCGCTACTACGCCGACACCAAGATCGCCGACTTCGCCACGCCCATCGCCAAGGCGCAGATCGCCGCGGCGCTCGCCATGCTCGGCGACCGCAACCGCGCCGACCGGGCCTATACGGCGGCACTCGACGCGCTCGGGCCGCAGCCGAAGCCGGCGCTCAATGTCGGCCGCGAGGACTACGGCTCGCAGTTGCGCGACGCGGCGGCCCTGGTGACGCTCGCCTCCGAAGGCAGGGCGCCGCAGGCGACCATCGACAACGCCGTCCTGCGCATCGATGCGGCGCGGCAAACCTTCAGCGCCACCTCGACGCAGGAGGATGCGTGGCTGGTGCTGGCGGCTCGCTCACTCGCCAAACAGCTCGCCGCCATCTCGCTCGACATCGGCGGCAAGCCGCGGCAGGGCGCGTATTACGCCACCTACACGCCGGCCTCGCTCGATCAGCCGGTGACGCTCGCCAATGCCGGCGAGGGCAAGGTGCAGGCGGTCGTCTCGGTGTCCGGTGCGCCGGTGAAGCCCGAGCCCGCCGCCGAGCAGGGCTTCAAGCTCGAGCGCAAGTTCTACACGCTCGCGGGCGAGGCCGCCGATCCGGCGAAGGCGAAGCAGAACGACCGCTTCGTCGTCGTGCTGACGACGACCGAAATGCAGCCCCAGTTCGGCCGCGTCATGGTGGCCGACTATCTGCCCGCCGGCTTCGAGATCGACAATCCGCATCTCGTCTCGTCGGGCGAGACGAGCGCACTCGGATGGATCGTCAACGGCGTCGAGCCGGTGCACTCCGAGTTCCGCGACGATCGCTTCACCGCGGCGTTCGACCGGACCAAGGACTCCGCGCCGGTGTTCACGGTCGCTTATGTCG
>JBQCFB010000605.1:0-4774 GCA_051959715.1 Pseudolabrys sp. | reverse complement strand
CGGGCCATGACCTCACCACAGGCCGAAATATTTCGTCGCCACCGCTACCGCCGCGACGATGATCGCGACCTTGAGCACGATATAATAGAGCCAGTGGCGCGGGAACGGCGTGTCCGGTCGCTTCATGACTTGGCTCCCTTGAGCTGTTTCGTCAGCGTCGTGTTGGCGAGCCACTCATCGCCGATCGAAAGCGAGTTGCGGCTTTGCGCGACATAGCCGCGCTTCTCGAAGAAACCGCGCGCGGTGTCGCTGGCGTCGACGGTGAGCTTCTCGGCGCCGCGGGCGGCGGCGAGCTTCTCGAGCGCGTCGGCGAGCGTCGCGGCCGCGCCCTGCCCGGCGGCGTCCGGATGCACGTAGAGCATGTCGATCTTGTCCTTGCCCTCGAGCGAGGCGAAGCCGGCCGGTTCGCCGTCGAGAGTCGCGATCAGCGTCAACTGGCCGCCCAGCTTCGCCGCAAAATCCGCAACGTCGTCGGCGACGGAGGCCCACGCCTCCTGCTGCGCCTCGCTATAGTCGTCGCTGGTCAATTCGGCGATCGACGCCTGGAAGATCTGCGCAACGGTCGACGCATCCTCGGAGAGGAACGGGCGCAGCGCGAATTGGGGCGCGCCGCTCATCGCGCGATCTCCCAGGTCGTGCCGTCCTTGGAATCCTTGAGCACGACGCCCATGGCGGCGAGCTCGTCGCGGATGCGGTCGCTCTCCTTGAAATCCTTCGCCTTGCGCGCGGCGGCGCGCGCGTCGATCAGCGACTGCACCTTCGACGCGTCGATATTCGCGGCCTGCTGACGGCGCGCCGCCCATTGCGCCGCACTTTCATGCAGGAAGCCGAGCAAGCGCAGCGACGCCGCAAGATCGCCTCGCGCCTTGCCGTCGCCGGCCTGCGCCTTGTTGCGCAAGCCGTGCAGGGCGGCGATCGCCTGCGGCGTGTTGAGATCGTCGGCAAGCGCATCCATCACCGCCGCCGGCGTCGAACCGCCCGGCGCGTCGGCGACGATCCAGTACCAGTCGTCGAGCGTCTTCCAGCTTTCCTCGAGGCCTTTGATCGTCCAGTCGATCGGCTGCCGATACTGCGTTCGCAGCATGTTGAAACGCAGCACCTCACCCGGCCAGTCAGCCAGCAATTCGTGGATGGTGAAGAAGTTGCCGAGGCTCTTCGACATCTTCTCGCCTTCGACCTGAAGGAAGCCGTTGTGCATCCAGGTGTTCGCCATGACCGGCGTGTGGAAAGCGCAGCGCGACTGCGCGATCTCGTTCTCGTGGTGCGGAAAGACGAGATCGATGCCGCCGCCGTGAATGTCGAAGGTCTCGCCGAGATGCTTCCACGACATGGCGGAGCATTCGATGTGCCAGCCGGGGCGGCCCGGAGCGTCGATGCCGCAAGGCGAAGGCCAGCCCGGCTCGCCAGGCTTCGACGGCTTCCACAAGACGAAGTCCTGCGCGTCCTTCTTGTAGGGCGCGACTTCGACGCGGGCGCCGGCGATCATTTCGTCGAGCGGCCGCTTCGACAGGCGCCCGTACTCCGGCATGGACGGCACGTCGAACAGGACGTGGCCGTCGGCGACGTAGGCGTGCTTCGAGGCGACGAGCCGCTCGATCAGCGTCTTCATCTCAGCGATGTGCTCGGTCGCGCGCGGCTCGACTGTCGGCGGCAGGCAGCCGAGCGCCGCGACGTCGGATCTGAAATTGGCGTAGGTCTCTTCCGTGAGCTGGCGGATATCGATGCCGCGCTCGGCCGCCCGCGCGTTGATCTTGTCGTCGACGTCGGTGATGTTGCGCACGTATTTGACGTGCGCCTCGCCGTAGATGTGGCGCAGCAGCCGGAACAGAACGTCGAAGACGATGACCGGCCGCGCATTGCCGATATGGGCGAAGTCGTAGACCGTCGGCCCGCACACGTACATGCGCACGTTCGCCGGGTCCAAGGGCTGGAACACCCGCTTCTCGCGCGTCAGGGTATCGTAGAGCTTGAGCTCAGTCGCCATGAGAGTCCCGTCGGCCGCGCTGGCCGGGCGTCTGTCGGAATCTCAGGATGAGAGAATAGACGGCCGAGCCAGCGATGGTCGCTAGCTAATAATAATGCGGCAGATGCCGCCGATGGTGTCGAGGCCGTACATGCGGCGGCACAATGGGTTGTGGACGGCGCGCCGTCAAGGGCGGCCAGACGCGTTCCAGGGCGCGCCCTGCCCCAATTCGGCCTCGCCCGGCCCCTATTGCCCGCGGCCCGCAAGGTTAAGGCCCATTTAAGCTTTTCCTTGCATCCTTCCCGTCGGGCGCGAGGCAGCGCCTTTCTAACCCCGGACCACGGTAATGCGGACCATTCTGGCCGGCCTGATCGGGCTGTCTCTCCTCTCCGTTGCCGCCCACGCGGCCGGCGAGCGGCGCATGTTCATCATCCCCAACGACGCCGACGGCTACGGCGTCGACCGGTGCCTGGCCAATGGCGAGAATTGCGGCCGCGCCGCCGCCAACTCCTACTGTCAGTCGCACCAGTTCGCGCAGGCGATGAGCTATCGCAAGGTCGACCGCGAAGAAATCACCGGCGCCATTCCCGCCGACGCGTCGGGCGGCTGCAAGAACGGCCGCTGCGACAATCTCGTCGCCATCGTCTGCTCGAAGTAGCTTCGTCCCGTAAGCTTCCCCAATTCTCTCTGTCGTCGACGGGCTTGTCCCGGCGATCTTGCTTTGGGAAGCCACTGTAACGGCCTTATCGGGATGGCCGGGACAAGCCCGGCCGTGACACCCGAAAGGCCACTACTTCGCCGCCTTGGCCAGCGTGATCGCGTCCTTGAGCACATCGAGATCGCCGATGTGGTTGGCAAGGATGAGCGCCAGCCGCGTGTCGAGCGCGGCGGCCTGCTCCTCGGTGAGGCCACGCCGAGCCTCGACCAGCGCGACATAGGCCGCATCCGGATTCTCGAATTTCGATTTGGTCTCGAGCTTGCTCGTCGGCCGGCTCATGTACGCTTCCCCAGTGCGCGGTCACGCGCGGCGGCGATCTTCGCACCATCGGCATGGCGCCACCGCGCGGTAAGATGCTGGTCGGGGCGGAAGAGATAAGCCGCGCCCGGCGTCGCGTCGAAGCGTTGCGCGAACAGGCCATCCGGATCGTCGACCTCTTCCCCGATCGCGATGTGCCGTATGCCGTCCGCGACTTGCGGCACGGCACCGTTCTTCATGGTCACCAGCGTGAACTCGCCAGGAATGCTCTGGAGCAAATGACGTTCCGCGCCGTCGCGCGTGCGCACCGGCAGGTCCGGCGCCGGCGCCCCGAGCCGCGCGCTGCCGCCGAACGAGTCCTCGTCCGGCGTCGTGAGCGGGCTGTCATAGACGGTCGCCACCGACAGCCGCCCGGAATTGATCATGCGGCGTGCGAAGTCGGCCTGCGGCGCCAGCGCCAGCACGGCGTTGCGCAGATTACGTTCGGCCTTGCTATGCGGCGCGATGAAATCCGTCGAACGCGTCGAATGTGCGATGTTCTCGTCCGCGGCCTGGATGCGCTCGCACTCGTAGGACTCGATCAGCGACGCACCAGCCTCGCCTTTCAACAAGGCGGCGAGTTTCCAGGCCAGGTTCTCGGCGTCCTGGATGCCGGAATTGGCGCCGCGCGCACCGAACGGTGACACCTGATGTGCAGCGTCGCCGACAAAGACGACGCGGCCGTGCACGAAGCGGTCGAGCCGGCGGCAGTTAAAGCGGTAGATCGAAATCCATTCGAGCTCGAATTGGCGCTCGCCCAGCATGCGCTTCAACCGCGCGGTGACGCGCTCGGGTTTCTGCTCCTCCACGACGTCGGCATCGGGGCCGAGCTGAAGGTCGATACGCCAGACATTGTCAGGCTGCCGGTGCATCAGCGCCGACTGCCCGGTGTGGAAGCTCGGGTCGAACCAGAAGCGGCGTTCGGTTGCGATGTTCGCCGCCATCCTGATGTCGGCGATCAGGAACTTATCCTCGAAGGTGACGCCGGAAAACTTCAGGCCAAGCAGATCGCGCGCGGTCGAGCGCGCGCCGTCGGCCGCGATCAGCCAGTCCGCGTCGAGCGTATAAGGCCCGTCCGGCGTGTCGATGGTCAGCCGCACGTGATCGTTGCGAGGCTCGAGACCCGCGAGCCTGTTCTTCCAGCGCAGGTCGACCGTGCCGATCTCGGATACGCGATCGCACAGGGCTTTTTCGAGATAGTACTGCTGGAGATTGATGAAGGCCGGCATTTTGTGGCCGGCCTCGGGCAGGAGATCGAATGTGAAGACGAGATCGTCGCCGAGGAAGACCTTGCCGATCTTCCAGGTGACGCCCTGCGCCACCAGCTTCTCGCCGACGCCGAGCCGGTCGAGGATTTCGAGCGTGCGCTTCGACCAGCAGATGCCGCGCGAGCCCTCGCCGATACGGTCGGCGTCATCGATCAGCACCACCGGCACGCCGCGCAGGCCGAGGTCGATCGCCGTTGCGAGGCCGACGGGACCGGCGCCGACGACGACCGCCGGGCGGCGCGGCGGCGTGGCGCAATCCTGATCGGCGCAGCGCCGGTAGCCGTAGGAGTAGATCGACTTGCGGTCGTTGACGCTCATCCCCTGCCCTCGGGCATCGTCAGCCTTGCAGCGCCGCCCACATCTCGCGGTCGCGCTCCGCGGTCCAGATCACCGGCCATTCGATGCCCCGGGCCTCGTCATAGGCGCGCGAGACGTTGAACGGCAGGCAGTGCTCGTAGATGGCGAAGCTCTTGAATTTCGGATCCATGGCAATACGCGCGAAGTCGAACGCGTCCTTCAGCGAGCGGC
>JBQCFB010000604.1:0-15002 GCA_051959715.1 Pseudolabrys sp. | reverse complement strand
AACTGGAACAGGTCGGACAGCGACGACAGGGAGTGGACGTAGCGGGCCTGCGGCGTTGTCGAGATGACGATGCTGCCGGCGCCCTGCCGCCGCTGCACCATGCCCTGCTCGACCAGGCGGCGCAGCGCCTCGCGCACCGTGAAGCGGCTGGCATTGAATTCGTCACAGAGCTCGCTTTCGGTCGGCAGCCTCGTGTCGACCGAATATTTGCCCGACTCCATGCGCCGGCTCAGCGTGTTGAAAATCTGCACGTAGCGCGGCGCGTCCGAACTCATCGCAGCAGGGACCTTCGTCGTTCGACGCGCTCCGGCCGGGTTGCAGGAATCGCGGTCTACTCTTTATAGCGGCGTTCAAACTCCCACACATCCGGGAACCCGATCAAGTCGTTGAACTCCGTGAAGGAGTACATCGGGATGGCCGACGAGGTCGTGCCGTTGGCCTGGAGGTCGGCATAGGCGTTGCGCAGCGCCTGGCCGGCCGAGAGGAAGCCGAGCGCCGGGTGGATGGCGATGGAGAAGCCGAGCTCCTTCAGCTTGTCGGACGGCAGCATGGGCGTCCGTCCGCCATGGACCATGTTGGCGAGCAGCGGCTTGTCGATGCGGCGGCCGATCTCGGCCAGTTCCTCGACGCTTTCCGGCGATTCGACGAAGATGATGTCGGCGCCCGCCTCGGCATAGGCGATCCCGCGCCGGATCGCGTCCTCGAGGCCGTTGCCGGTCCGCGCGTCGGTGCGCGCGACGATCAGGAAATCGGCGCTCGAGCGGCTGTCGCTGGCGACCTGGACCTTGCGCACCATATCGGCCATCGGGATGACGCGGCGGAACGGCGTGTGGCCGCACTTCTTCGGGAATTCCTGGTCCTCGATCTGGATCGCCGTGACGCCCGCCCGTTCGTATCCGCGCACCGTGTGCCGCACGTTGAGCAGGCCGCCATAGCCGGTGTCGGCGTCGGCGATGACCGGAGTCTTCGTCGTCTCGGCGATGCGGCCGATCCGGTCGATCATCTCCGAATAGGTGGCAAGACCGGCGTCCGGCAACCCGAGCGACGATGCGACCGTGCCGTAGCCGGTCACGTACAGGGCCTTGAAGCCCATGCGGTCGGCGATCAGCGCCGAGATGAGGTCGTAGACCCCGGGCGCGGTGATGAAGCCGCGCTTTTCGATTTCCTGCCGCAACGCGGGATTGGCCATTTGGCGTCGTTCCTGGTTGGACGAAATTTGTCCGGACAGCATTTCTATGCCAGCATGCTTTCCGGTTTCAAGCGGGCCGGACGGGCGCGCACGAAATCGTTAGAACGCGACCACCCCTATCGGCGGGAAAAGAACAACATGACCGATGTGCAAGGCTGGCGCCGCAAGTTCGGCGTCCTCGGACCCTCGACCAACACGATCGTGCAGCCGGACTTCGACGCGATGCGTCCGTTCGGCGTGACCAACCATTACAGCCGCATCTTCACCCCGAACGCCAACGCGGTCAGCAATGAAAGCTTCCGCGCCGGCGCCGAGGTCATCGCCGCCAACGTGCTCGACGCCGTGCGCAGCGTCATGACCTGCGCGCCGGACTATCTGGTGATGGGCATGTCGGCCGTCACCTTCTTCGACGGCGAGAAGGGCGCGGACCGCTTCACCCGCGAGGTCGAGGAGGTCTCCGGCATCAAGATCAGCATCGGCAGCGACGCCTGCACCGCCGCGATGAACAGCTATGGCGGCGTCAAGCGCATCGCCGTCCTGTCCCCCTACTGGCCGGCGATGAACACCGAGGTGGCGCGCTATTTCGGCGACAAGGGCTTCCAGGTCGTGCGCGACAAGTGCCTGCAATGCCGGTCCTGGACGCTGATCGCGGAGCAGACGACCGACACGCTGCGGACGGCGCTGCGCGAACTCGATGGCGACGATGTGGACGCCATCGTCCAGGTCGGCACCAACCTGTCCATGGTCAAGCTCGCCGCCGCCGCGGAAATGTGGCTCGGCAAGCCGGTCATCGCCATCAACACCGCAACCTATTGGCATGCGCTGCGGGCAAACGGCATCCAGGACCGCATGGACGGTTTCGGCCGTCTCCTCGCGGAATTCTGAAGGCCGCCGATGAACGGACATACGCAACCCACCATCCAGCGCATCGTCGACATCGACCCGTTCGCACTGAAGCTCGACTTCCTGTTTCCGGGCGTCTCGCTGGAGGCGCTCGCTGAGCACCGTGCAGTGCTCGACGGCGCGCATGTCGACTGGTCGAGCGGCGCGATCCTCCTCGCGGTGCAGAGCCATCTCGTTCGCGCCGGCGGCAAGACGATCCTCATCGACACCTGCGTCGGCGAGCACAAGCAGCGCCCGGCGCGGCAGGACTGGCACAATCGCGCATCGACGCGCTATCTCGCCAACCTGAAGGCCTGCGGCTGCACACCCGACGACGTCGACATCGTCATGTGCACGCATCTCCACGCCGACCATGTCGGATGGAACACGCGTCTCGAGAACGGGCAATGGGTGCCGACATTCCCCAAGGCGCGATACCTGATGAGCCTGCGCGAGGTCGAGCAGCGCGCGAGCGAAGCCGCGGCCAAGCCCGAGGCCAATCACGGCAGCTACCAGGACAGCGTATTGCCGGTGCTGGACCGCGGCGCCGCCAGCTTCGTCGACGAAGGCGACGAGATCGTCGACGGCGGCAAGATCCTCGCATTGCCCGGCCACGCGCCGGGACAGATCGGGTTGGAGTTGCGCGACGGCGGGCCCGGCGCGACCGTGTTCTGCGGCGATGCGATCCACAATCCGGCGCAGGTGTTCCGTCCGGAATGGTCGAGCGCCTTCTGCCACGACAAGGCGCAGGCCGTCGCGACGCGACGCGCGCTGCTCGCGCGCGCGGCCGGCGAGGACCTGCGGCTGATCCCCGCGCATCTGCGCGGCAATGCGATGCGCGTGCGCGCCGGGAAGACGGGCTTCACTCCCGTCTTCGAGTCCTGACGCTCAGGGCAGGCTCGCCACGTCGCGCAGCGACTGGATCATCGACGTCCGCATAACGTAGGCGCGGTGCGTCTCCGGATCGTCGGCGGTGCGGCGAAGCTCGTCGTAATAGGCCTTGCGCGCCGCCGGTTCGCGCGTGTTGAGGATCGCGCGGTTGCGCAGGGTCGTTTGCTGCACGACGTCGAGCGCCACCTTGCGCCGCTGCCGGCTGTAGCGTTCCAGCGTCTCGAGCGGCGCACCGCGGATGACCTCGGTGAGCTTCTCCGCGAGATTGAACGCGTCGTGGATACCGCCATTGAGCCCCATACCGCCGAGCGGGTTGTTGACGTGCGCGGCGTCGCCGGCGATCAGGATGCGCCCCTTCACATAGGTCGAGGCGACGCGCTCGTGCACGCGATAGGCGGTGCGGTGCGTGACCTCGTAGGGCTGGCTGCGCCGCCAGGCGCCTTGCAGCAGCCGTTCGCCGCGCTCCGGCGACGTCACGTCCTTGTCCTCGAGCGCCGCGTCGACCGGGAACAGCGCGCGCCAGACGCGCTTGGTGCGGATCAGCACGTACCACTCGTTCGGATCGGAAAGGTACGAGATGTTGGCGATATCCGGCATCGCCTCGCGGAAGTCGAACGTCGTCGACAAGGTCAGGAACAGTTCGGGAATGGTGATGCCGTCAAAGACGGCGCCGACCGCCTGCCGCACGATGCTGCCAATGCCGTCGGCGCCGACGAGGAAGGCGCCCGTAAGCGTCTCCGTCTTGCCGTCGGCCGTGACCACGTCCAGTTCGACGCCATTGGCGCTCTGCCGCGCCGCCACCGCCTTCGTGCCGAGGCGGATCGTCGCAAGCGGCTCCTTCTGCAGCCGCGCATAAAGCAGTTCGCCCAGCCGCCACTGCTCGCACTGGAGGCGATAGGGATGCTTCGTGTCCGGCAGGAGCCGCGACAATTCGAACGTCGCCACGACGCCCTCGGCGCGGTCGCGGAATTGCCAGGTCGGGCAGATCAGGCCCTGCTCGATCATCGAGGAGACGACGCCGAAGCGCTCGAGCATGTCGAGGGTCGGCGGGTGGAATGTCGATGCACGCAGATCGTGCGGAAGCTCCGGACACGTCTCGACCAGCGTGACCGGAACGCCCTCCTCGACCAGCAGGCTGGCGGCCACGAGGCCGACCGGGCCCGCTCCGACGATGATCACGCGCGGCTTCGACTCATTCGGCATGAAACGTCCTTGGACTTCCTTGACAGAGCACGAGGGTCAGTCATGATGATGTTGTCCGGACAAAGATGACCGGCTTTGGTGCGCGGGACAAGAGACTTGGTGGACGCTCCAGCCCCGGAATGCCGATGACGCCGATGCGAATATGCATGCCGCGTCGCGCGCCGCCGCGGCGACGCGGGCACGGCCCCCGCCTCGATCCACGCGCGGCACACGCATGCGCGGTGGAAAGCGTCCGGCGCGCGTCATGAGCGATTCATCGGGACTGGCAGGCGCGCGCATTCCGTTGTCAGGCCCGGCGATCGCCACCGCTGTCACGCTGATCCTGATCGCCGCCGGCATCGCGATCGGCGGCAAGGTGATCGCGCACCAGGTCGTGTCCGGGCTTCTGCTCGGCGCGATCTACATGACGGTGGCGGTCGCGTTCACGCTCACCATCGGCGTCCTCAACTTCCTCAACTTCACCATACCGACCCTGTTCATGCTGACCGGAATGGCGGCGTGGGGATTGCTCTCCGGCGGCTACCTCACCCTCGCAGGCGGCGGCGCATGGTTTGCTGCCCTCGCCTGCGGCGTCGCGGTCGCCGTCGTGGCCTCGCTCGTGGTCGAACGCTTCACGTTCCGCTACCTCAAGATGCGGCACGGCGATGCGACCGAGCACGCGATCCCGCTCGTGTCCTCGCTCGGCTTCCTCATCATCTTCGAGAACCTCGTCCTGCTCTCGCTCGGCTCGGACTCGCAGCGCTTCGCGGTGCCGTTCCGCGCCGACCTGCATGTCGCCGGCATCGTCGTCGGCGTGCCGCAGCTTGCAAGCTGCGCGCTCGCCGTCGCCGTCGTCGCCGCGCTCAACTTCGTGCTGAAGCAAACCAAGATCGGTCGCGCGCTGCGCACGATCGCCGAGAACCCCGACACGGCCTCGCTGCTCGGCGTCGATGTCGGCCGCGTCGTGCCGGTCGTCTTCATCCTGACCGGCCTGCTCGCGGGCGTCGCCGGCGCGCTGTTCACCGTCAACTACGGCGACGTCTCGCCCTACATGGGCGACAATGTCGGCACCAAGGCGATCGCCGCGATGGTGCTCGGCGGCGTCGGCTCGATCTGGGGCGCGATTGCCGGCGGCCTTGTGGTCGGTCTCGCCGAGACGCTGTCGATCCAGTTCTTCGGCGGCGACTCGGTCGCGATGACGGTGTGGGGGCTCGTCCTCGTCATCATCGTGCTGCGTCCGAAAGGGCTCTTCGGCGGCGCCTCGATCGGCAAGGGGAAGATGTGATGCCCCGGCCGCACGCCGCACGCCCGCGAACCGGAGCCGCCCCGTCATGAGCGGCTATCTCTCCGGCGTCCTCGCGATCTTCTGCATCAACCTGGTGTTCGCCTACGGCATCTTCGTCACGGCGGCGGCGGGGCAGATCAATCTCGGCGGCGCCGGCTTCCAGGCGATCGGCGCCTACGCGGCCGGCTGGCTCGCAAGCCAGCTCGGACTGCCCATCTGGCTGTCGATCGTCGCCGCCTCGACCATCGCGGCGCTGGTCGGCTTCCTCATCTCGTTCCCGGTGCTCAGGACGCGCGGCGTCTACATGGTGCTGGCGACCTTCGCCTTCGGCGAGGTCGTCGCCGGATTCCTCCTGCACACGGACGTATTCGGCGGCGCCATGGGCATGGTGGTGCCCTTCCACATCGAATTGTGGGTGCTGGTCGTCTCGGCGATCGCCGTGACGCTCGCGTCATTCTACCTGATGGCGACCCGCCTCGGCCTCGCCATGCGCTCCGTCAATGACGACGAGGACGCCGCGATCGTCATGGGCGTGAACGTGCGCGCCGTGCAGGTCGCCGCCTTCACCATTGGCGGCGCATTCACTGGACTGTCGGGCGCACTTTATGCGCTCAACTTCGGCTTCGTCGAAGCGCAATACTTCAACGCGCTGCTGTCGATCTTCGTCCTGCTCTACGTGCTGATCGGCGGCACGCAGACGGCGTGGGGGCCACTCGCGGGAACAGTCTTCTTCACGATGCTCCCGGAGCTGTTTCGTGTCGGCGGATCAGCACGTTACCTCATATTCGGCGTCGTAATCGTCTTCATGATGGTGCTTCGTCCGGAAGGTATCGTCACCCGCAGCCTGCTCAGGCGCCTGTCGTTCCGGGGAGGCGCGCGTGCCTCCTGAACCGGCGCTCGCCATCGACGGGGTGACCAAGCGCTTCGGCGGCCTCGCCGTGACCGAGAACATCCGCTTCGCGGTCCCGACCGGCAGCCGCACCGCGCTGATCGGCCCGAACGGCGCCGGCAAGACCACCCTCTTCAACCTCATTTCCGGCGTCTACCGGATCGACGCAGGGCGCATCCTGCTCGACGGCCGGCCGATCCACGACCTGCCGCCGCGCAAGCGCGTCCGCGCCGGGCTGTCGCGCTCGTTCCAGAACATCCGCCTGATGCCGCACCTCTCGGTGGTCGAGAACATCATGCTCGGCCAGCACACGCTGGCTTCCGGGCCGGGCGCGCTGCTGGCCCCCATCGCCTGGCAGCGCCGCAGCGCATGGCGCGTGCAGGCCGAGGAGAGCATGAAGCGCGCCGGCATCGACATCGATCCGGATGCGCCGGTGAGCGGCCTGCCCTACGGCCTGCGCAAGAAGATCGAGGTGGTGCGTGCGCTGATGAGCCGCCCGCGCCTCCTGATGCTCGACGAGCCGGCCGCCGGCCTCAATCCGCGCGAGACCGCCGAGCTCTCGGCCTTCCTCAAGTCGGTCGCCTGGGACGGGCTGACGCTGCTCGTCGTCGAGCACGACATGTCGTTCGTGCACGATCTATGCGACCGCACCGTCGTCCTCAACTTCGGCCGCATGATCTATGACGGGCCGACGCAGGGCGTGCAGGACGACGCCAAGGTGCGCGAGGCCTATCTCGGCACCCGCCGTGTCGGCGCGGCCGGAGGCGGCCATGCTGCTTGAGGTCGCCAATCTCGACGTGCGCTACGGTCGCAACCACGCGGTCAAGGCGCTCAACCTGTCGGTCGCCTCCGACGAGCTCGTCACCGTGCTCGGCTCGAACGGCGCCGGCAAGACGTCGCTGCTGCGCGCGATCCAGGGCCTGACGCCGTGCGCCGGCGGCGCGATCCGCTTCGCGGGCGAAGACATCACACGCCTGTCGCCGCCGGAGCGGCTGCGCCGCAATCTCGTCCTCGTGCCCGAAGGACGTCAGATCGTCATCGGCCTCACCGTGCACGAGAACCTGCAAATGGGCGCGTACTGCCGCAGCGATGCGGGCGTGCAGCAGGACATCGATGCAATCTACGACCGGTTTCCGAACCTCGCCGCGCGTCGCAAGATGCCGGCCTCGGTCCTGTCGGGCGGCGAGCAGCAGATGCTGGCGATCGGCCGTGCCCTACTCGCCCGGCCACAATTGATGATGCTCGACGAACCGTCGCTCGGGCTGTCGCCGCTGCTCGTCGAGCGGCTGTTCGAGCTGATCGTCAGCCTGCGCCGCGAGGGCCTCGCGATCCTGCTCGTCGAGCAGAACACGCATATGGCGCTCGAAGTCGCCTCGCGCGGGCTGGTGATGGAACTGGGCAATGTCGTCCTCGAAGGCGCGGCGAACGTGTTGCGCGACGACGAGCGATTGGCGGACGCCTATCTGGGTGGCCATTGAGAGGATCAAAAAAGGGGAGAACGGACATGAAGAGGACAGTGTTGCTGGCGGCGGCCACGGCCATCGCCATTTCAGTGGCGCCGGCCGGCGCGGCCGAGGTCGTCATCGGCCTGAGCATGGTCAAATCGGGCGTGCTCAAGACGGTCGGCGAAGCGACCGAAACCGCGGTCGACATCGCGGTGTCGGAGATCAACGCCAAGGGCGGCATCGGCGGCAAGCAGATCAAGCTGATCAAGTTCGACACCGGCACCGACCCCAAGCAGGCCGCCGTGTCGGTGCAGAAGTTCGCGCAGGACGACAAGGCGCTCGCCATCATCGGCCCGTTCTCGTCCGGCGAGACCGCGGTTACGCTTCCGATCGGCGAGCGTCTCGGCATCCTCGAAATGCCGACCTCGGCATCAACCCCCGGCCTCACCAAAGGCTACACCTACGTCTATCGCCTGGTCTCGGACGAGGGAAAGCAGTTCACGCGTCTGATCAAGACGCTGGACAAGAAGGGCATCCCGCACGCCAAGGCCGAGATCATGTACGCGTCCGACGAACGCGTCTCCAACATCTCCGGCACGCAGTTCTATCCGGCCATCCTGAAGGCCAACAACGTGGCGTTCGGCGATCCGATCGCCTTCCCGCTCAAGGCCTTCGACGTCGCGCCACAGGTGACGCAGGCGCTCGAGCGCAAGCCTGACGTCATAGCGCTCGCCGCGACGCCCGACGGCGCCGGCAAGGTGATCAAGGAACTGCGCCGCCAGGGCTTCAAGGGCCGCGTCATCGGCTCGCAGATCTTCGCCGACCCGAACTCGGTCGAACTCTTCGGCCGCGACGCCGACGGCATGCTCATCGTCGCTGGCTTCTGGTGGGACCGCAACGACGCGACCCGCGCCTTCACCAAGAAATACCACGACGAGAACATGAAGCGCGGGCTCACCTCCAAGAAAATCCCGCATCACAGCGACGCGCAGCCCTACGACATCGTCTATCTGCTGAAGGCGGCGATGGAGAAGGCCAACGTCACCGGCGATCCGGCGAAGCTTGCGCAGGAGCGCACCGCAATCCGCGATGCGATGAAGGATATCCGCTTCACCGGCGTGACCGGCGAGAACACCTGCTTCAATTCCAATCACGATGCGAGCCTTCCGGGCTTCGTCATCGAGATCAAGGACCTGAAGTGGAACCTGTTCGACTCCTGGCCGGCCGACCCCTGCCAGTGAACCGGCGTTGAGCAAGCGGCGGCTTTGCATTCTGGGAGGCTGCGGCGGCATCGGCCGCAGCCTCGTCGCCGGCGCGATCGGCGCAGGCTACGACGTCGCCATCATGGACCTGAAGGCGGCGCTGGCGCGACATCCGGCGCCACCTTCCACGATCGCGATCGAGGTGGACGGCGCCGATGAAGCGTCCGTCACGCACGCCTTCGCGACGGTGGCGTCGCGCTGGGGCGCGCTCGACGGCTTCGTCAATGCGGCCGGCTTTCTGATCGAGAAGCACGCGCTTGCCGAGACCTCGGCGCACGATTTCGACGTCACCATCGAAGGCAACCTGCGTACGACCTTCCTCGCCTGCAAGGCGGCGATGGCGCTCCTCGAAAAGGGCGACGAGCCGAGCCTCGTCAATATAGCGTCGGGTCTCGGCGCGTTCGTCCGCCCGCATTACGGGCCTTACTCGGCGTCGAAGGCCGCGATGATCGCGCTGACCAAGACGCTGGCGCTCGAGCATGCGCCGCGCGTGCGCGTCAACGCCGTCGGGCCGGGCGCGGTCGACACGGCCTTCCTGCGCGGCGGCACCGGCCGCTCAGATGAGAACGGCCCGTCGTCGCTGGATATCGACGCCTACAACGCGCTGATCCCGATGCGGCGGATCGCGGTGCCGGAGGACATTGTCGGGCCGGTGCTGTTCCTGCTCGGACCGGACAGCCGCTACATGACCGGCCAGACCCTGTGGGTGAACGGCGGCGCCTACATGCCGTGAGCCTGCGCGCGCTCACGAGGCGCGGTGATGCAGGCGATGATCGAGCCAGAGCAGGAAGGCGCTCGCCGACACCGCGACGATGCCGAGCAGCACGATGGTCGCCATGATGGTCGGGACGTCGTGCACGCCGATGGCCGCCATCAGCACGTAGCCCACACCGCGCTGCGAGGCGAACATCTCGCCGATCAGCACGCCGAGCAGCGTCAGCGAAAAGCCAATGCGCAGACCCGACACAATCTCGGGCAGTGCGCCCGGGACAACGATGGTGGCGAGCGTCTGCCACCGCGACAGGCGCAGCACGCGCGCGGTCCGAAGATGGACATTCGCCAGGTTGCGCACCGCGTTCATGGCGAAGATCGCGATCGGGATGATGCCATGGATCGTGCCGAACGCGATCTTGGCCGGCAGGCCGAGTCCGAAGATCAACAGGATGACGGGATAGAGCGTCACCTTGGGCAGGCTGTAGGCCGAGATCATGATCGGCTCGGCGACCTCGGCGCTGGTGCGGTTGAGGCCGAGCGACAGGCCGAGCGCCAGGCCGCCGCCGACCGCAAGCAGCAGCGCATAGACGAAGGCCTTGGCCGTCTCCGCCGCATGCGGCCAGAAGGCGGGGCTCAGCACCATGGCCCAGGCCTTCGCGAAGCTTTCGGCCGGCGACGTCAGCGCGAAGGACGCGGCAAGATGCATCGCCTCCCAGGTGACGATGCCGGCGGCGATCAGCAGGACGAGATCGAGCACGCGCTTCATGTCAGCGGCCCCACCGTCGCATGAGGCGCCGCTCCATCGCGTGGAAGACCGCGTTGACGGCCGTCACCAGCACGATGACGAACAGCATCAACCCGTACATCGTGCCGTTGTCGAAATTGTTGAAGGCGTAGGAGATCGAATAGCCGAGGCCGGAGGTCGCCATGATGAACTCGGCGGCGATCACCCCGATGAAGGCGTAGGCGATGGCGAGCTTGAAGCCCGTGAACAGATACGGGATCGTGCTCGGCAATTTGACGCGCAGCGCCGCCTCGACCGGCCCCATGCGATAGACCGAAGCCGTGCGCACGAGCACGCGCGGGATGCGGTCGAACGCGGTCAGCGTCGAGATGACCATGGCGACGACGCCGAACAGCACGCCGATTGCGACGATGGCGCCGCGGCCGAGCCCGAACAGGACGATGAACAGCGGATAGAACGCAAAGAACGGCAGCGCATAGTAGCTCGCCAGGAACGGATCGATGGCGCGCCGCAGCCGCGGGAAGGAATGGATGATCGCGCCGAGCGCGAAGCCGCCGATGACCGACAGGACCACGGCCAGCGCCACATTGGTGAGCGACTCGAGGATATCCGCGTCGGCCTTGCGCGAGGCTAGAACGCGGACGAGATGGTACGCCATATCGGACGGCGCCAGCAGCACCAGCTTGCTGATGACGCCGGTCCGGCACAGGATTTCGAGGGCCACGACGAAACCGCCGACGACCAGAAGCCGAAGGTAGCCGGCCCGGCTCATGCAGCGCCGCCGAGCTTGACCGATTTCATGGACTCGTCGCGCAGCACCGACCACAGCCGCGTCGTGATGTCGCCGAACGAATGCTCGGCCGCGATGCGCGAGTCGCGCTCGCGCGGCCAGCCGGTCGCGACCTCCTCGATGATGCGGCCGGGACGCGCCGACATGATGCCGATGCGGTCGGACAGCATGGTGGCCTCGTCCAGCGCATGCGTGATCAGCAGCACGGTCGCTCCCGTCTCGCGCCAGACCTTCAGCAATTCGTCGCCCATGATCAGCCGCGTCTGCGCATCGAGCGCGCCGAACGGCTCGTCGAGCAGGATCATCCGCGGCTGCATGACAAGCGTCCGCGCGATGCAGACGCGCTGGCGCATGCCGCCGGACAGCTGTGCCGGGTAAGCCTTGGCGAAGTCGACGAGGCCCATCAGCCGCAGGGCATAATCGAGCCTCCGCGCGATCTCGGCGCGATCGACGCCCGCGCGGCGCAGGCCGAAGGTGATGTTGTCGGAAACCGTCAGCCAGGCGAAGCAGGCGTCTTCCTGGAAAACGACGCCGATCCCGTCCGGCACGCCGTCGAGCGCCCTGCCCTCGAATTCGATCGTACCGGTCGTCGGCCGCGACAGGCCGGCGAGCACGTCAAGCAATGTCGACTTGCCGCAGCCCGACGGACCGATGACCGAGTAGAACTCGCCGCGACGCAGGTCGAGGTCGATCTCGGCGAGCGCGCGGACGCCGCTCACCGGATCGCCGTAGACGCGCGTCACGCCGCGCATGCGCGCGTGCACGGGCAAACCGCCACCGCCGCCGGACGCGGCGGCGGCGTCAGCCTGCAGCGCTGCCGTCACTTGAGGTAGCTCGTATCGACGACCTTGCTCCAGTCGACCTTGCCGTCCACTTCGCCGACGATCTGGAGTCCCTTCACCATGTTGTCCATGGCGTCGTATTCGAACTCGCCCTCGCTCCAGTACTTGATGGCGATCAGGTTCTTGATCGAAGCCAGGATGAGCTTCTCGTCGGCGTTGTAGCGCTTGGCGACGATCTTCGCCGTCTCTTCCGGGTTGGCGTACACGAACTGGACGGCCTTCTTGCGCGCCTGCACCAGCTTGCGCAGTTTGTCGCCGTGGTCCTTGGCGTAAGCGACCGTGGTGACGCCGACCGACTGCATCATGTTCGGCAGCTCGTCCTTGATGAAGAACACGGGCTTCATCTTGCTCTGCACCTTCGGCCAGATCGGATCCATGACAGGCGCGGCGACCACCGCCTTCTGCTCGACCATGGTGAGGCCCGCGCCGATGCCGCCGGCCGCAACCGTCTGCATCTTGATGTGGTACTTGTCGGCGACCATGGTCAGCAGCATGTCGGTCACCGATTTCGGCGAGGTGAATGCGACCTTCTTGCCGTCGAGATCCTTGATCGACTTGATGTCGCTGTCCATCGACGTCACCCACAGCTGCTCGCCCGCGGTGCGCACGCCGGCGTGGATGATCTTGAGCTCGATGCCCTGCTTCATCGCGGCGACCGCAGCCGACAGCGCGACCTCGCCATATGGCAGGCTCGAAGCCATGACGTTGCGCATGGTCGTGCCGCCGCCGGCTGAGGTGATCACGCCGTCTATGTCGAGGCCGGCCTCCTTGTAATAGCCCTTGTCGATCGCGACCGCGTACGGCGCTCCGTACAGCAGCACGCCCCAATGCGTGACGGTGACCTGCTCGGCGCGCGCGGCAAGCGGCGCGGCGACGACGGCGGCAAGCAACAGAAGCCGGCTAAGAATTGACATGGCATCCTCCCTTGTGCGGCCGCCATCGCGATGTTGTTGTATGGATTGCCCGGCCGGCGGCACCATCATGGAGAGAGCCGGACATCGTGTCTATCGGGAAAGTACGCCCGCACCGCGTTGCGCAAATGCCGTCATGCGCGGCGGGCATATTGTGTCCGCACGCAGGCATGCGATAAACGAACAACAGAAACGCGGAGGACAGCTCATGAGCCGGCGAACGCAGAAGTTGCGTGCTCTTCTCGATACCAACGCGATCATCCGCATGCCCTGTGCATGGGACGCGTTGTCGGCGCGCATGATCTCGCAAGCCGGCTACCCGCTGACCTTGATGAGCGGCTTCTCGGTCTCCGGCTCGAAGATGGCAATGCCGGATACCGGATTGATCTCGTTCGGCGAGATGGTCGACCAGTTGCGGTTGATCTGCCAGGCCGCGCCCGAACTGCTCGTCATCGGCGACGGCGACACCGGCTACGGCAACGCGCTCAACGCGCAGCGCACCGTGCGCGAATATGCGCGCGCCGGCGCCGCCGCGATCATGATCGAGGACCAGGTCTCGCCGAAGCGCTGCGGCCACACCAAGGGCAAGCAGGTCATCTCGAAGGCCGAGGCGCGCATGCGCATCCGCGCCGCGGTCGACACCGCGCACGAGGGCGACAATGACATCCTCATCCTCGCGCGCACCGACTCGCGCGCCGTGCACGGCTTCGACGACGCCATGGAGCGATGCCGCATCTTCGCCGAGGAAGGCGCCGACATCCTCTTCCTCGAGGCGCCGGAGAACGTCGAGGAGATGCGCGCCTTCTGCGCCGGCTTCAACAAGCCGACCATGGCCAACATGGTCGGCGGCGGCAAGACGCCGATCCTGCCGCCGGAGGAGCTGGAGAAGATCGGCTACCGCATCGCCGCCTATCCGGTGCTGGTCTTCAGCGCGGCGATCAAGGCGGCGCAGGCCGCGCTCGCCGCGCTCAAGAACGGCGGCGCCGACCGCGTGCCCCAGGTCACGTTCGAGGAGCTCAAGTCCCTCGTCGGCTTCGACGACTATTATGAGCGCGAGCAGCGTTACTCGGCCGAGTGACGATCCGGGGAAGGTCACATCGGCGAGGGTCATGATCGTCAGCCGATGTGGCTCTTGTGGTTCTGCATGTACCACTCCGCGATCTCCTCGCGGGTCGCGAACCATACGCCGTCGAACTGCCGGGCGTAGTCGACGAAGTCGCGCAGCGCGCGGATGCGAAACGGCTGGCCGATGACGTGCGGATGCAGGCCGACATTCATCATGCGGCCGCTCTTCTCGCCTTCGCGGTAGAGCCAGTCGAACTGCTCCTTGAACACCTTGAAGGCGTCGTCGACGGCGAGGCCCTGGCGCATGAACACCGTGAAGTCGTTGACCTCCGACGTATAGGGGATCGACACCATCGGCTTGCGCGAGCGCGTCTCGACCATGTAGGGCTGATCGTCGTTCAGGAGGTCGGTGACGAAGATCAACCCCTCCTCCGCGATCAGGTCGATCGTGTTGAGCGTCGAGCGCAGCGAGCACGACAGCCAGCCCTTCGCCGGCTTGCCGCAAACGTCGTTGTAGACCTTGAGCGAACGGCGTATGACCTCGCGCTCGGCCGCCTCGTCGAACATGTAGTCGGTGAGCAATTCGGTCTGCACCCAGTTGTGCGCGACGATCTCCCATTTCCGCTCGAGCGCGGCATCGATCACGGCACGGCGTTCGAGCGCCATCTTGGCGTTCATCGTCGCGGTCGAGCGGATCTTGAACTCGTCGAAGATATCGAACATGCGCCAGACGCCGACCCGCTGGCCGTATTCGCGCCAGGTGAAATTTGGGTTGTCGTAGACGTTGCCGGGCAGATCGCCGCCGACGATGCCGGGGCCGCCGGGATAGTAAGGCTTGTTGGTGTCCTTGACCGGGTCCCAGTATTCGAAATTGGTGGTGATCATCAGCGCGAGACGCTTTCCGTTCGGC
>JBQCFB010000603.1:0-7408 GCA_051959715.1 Pseudolabrys sp. | reverse complement strand
CAATGAGAGCGAGCGCGCCTTCTGGAATCGCACTTTGGTCGAGGGCAAGGTCGAGGACGGCGATCTCGACAATGCGCTCACGCTGCTCGCCAAGCACCACGCCATCGAGGACACGCTCGGCCGCGCCCGCCATTACGGCGCCATGGCCAAGGACGCGCTGGCGCTGGCGCCGGATTCGGCGGTCAAGCAGGCGCTGGAAGAGGCGGTCGACTTCTCGATCGCGCGGGCGTTCTGAGGACGCCGGCCTACTTCATCAGGTCCGACTCGTAGCCGGTCTGCGGCTGGCGTCGCAACGCGGCCCTGATGTTCGGGTCCGGGTCCTGCCCGATGTACTGGCCGAATTCGCCGACGGCAGGCGCGCAGCCGTTCGCGGTCGGCCGCTCATTGGTCAGGATGCCGAGCCAGGAGAACTCCACGGGACGGTCGACGCATTGCGGCGGCTTGGGCGGCGCCTTACGCGGACGCGCCAGAGCTGGATCGGCGGCGACGAGCGCTGCGGCGGCGAATGCAACGGCGAGCCAGCCGGTCTTCATGGGACTTCTCCTCGGGACACGCCGGCCTTCACGGCAGGCGGCACAGGCAACAATTCTCCGGAAATTCGGTTTTTTGCAAGGCGCCGCCGCGCATGCCTCGTCCCGGCGTCAGCCGAGGCTTGCCGCCGCCACCCACCAGTCCGGATAGGCCTGCGTGAGAGCATCGGCCGCATTGGCCGCCGCGGCTGCGGCGTCAAACAGCGCGAAGCAGGTCGAGCCCGAGCCCGACATGCGCGCGAGCCGCGCGCCCGGCAGTGCGGCCAGCACGTCGATCACCTCGCCGACCACAGGCACGCAGGCGATCGCCGCCGGCGTCAGATCGTTGCCATGCGCGTGCAGGAAATCGACGAGGCCCTCGCGCGGCACGTCGCCGAGCGGCGTCGTCTCGCCGTGCATGCCGGCGAAAGCCCTGAACACGTCGCGCGTCGCCGTGGCGATACCCGGATTGACCAGCACCGCCGGCAGGCGCGGCAGCGCGAGCGGCGCGTCGAGCACTTCGCCGATGCCGCGCATGACGCGCGCCCTGGCCGCGAGGCAGACCGGCACGTCGGCGCCGACGCTGAGCGCTGCCTCGGCAAGGCGCGGATCGTCCGTCGCAATGCCGTTGGCGCGCGCCAGAAGCCGCAGCGCAGCGGCGGCGTCGGACGAGCCGCCACCGATGCCGGACGCGACCGGCAGCCGCTTGTCGAGCCGGAAAGCGCCGCCCTTGAGCCCCGGCACCCGCGCGGCGAGCGCCGCAGCGGCCTTGAGCACGAGATTGTCCGCCGTATCGCCGCAGACGGCGCTGAAGGGGCCATCGACGTCGAGCGTCGTCGCAGTGCCGGGCGTGAACACCAGCCGGTCGCCGACATCGGCGAAAGCGACGAGGCTTTCCAGCTCGTGATAGCCGTCGGCGCGGCGTCCGACGATGCGCAGCGTCAGGTTGATCTTGGCGGGGGCGAAGTCGGTCGTTGGGGTCAAGCGTTGTGCTCGTGCATCAATGGCCGGGCGAAACGCCCTCGATCTACCCTCCCCCCACGAGCACTTGCGAGTGGCGGGGAGAGGTCGGAGGTGGGGGGAATATCTTGCGAGGCGATTTGAAAGAGCCCCCCACCCCGCTCGTCTTCGCTACGCTCGGACGAGCGACCCTCCCCGCCGCTTCGCGGGGGGAGGGTAAGAACATCACCCGCCGTTGCCTTCCTTCTTCGGCGGCGCCTTGTTGGCCTGCGACGACGTTTCCTCGGGCAGCCCGTTCTTGATCTTGTCGAGGATCTTCGGCAGCTCCTCCTGGTCGGGCTTCAGGTCGCGCGCATGCGCCCACTGGAACTGCGCCTCGAGCGTGCGGCCGACGCGCCAGTAGCCGTCGCCGAGATGGTCGTTGATGGTCGGGTCTTCGGGCTTGAGCTCGATCGCGCGCTCGAGCTGCTTCACCGCTTCGTCGTAGTCGCCGAGCTTGTAATAGGCCCAGCCGAGCGAGTCGACGATGTAGCCGTCGTCGGGGCGCTGCGCGACGGCCTTCTTGATCATCGTCATGCCGTCGTCGAGGTGAACACCCTGGTCGATCCAGGAATAGCCGAGATAGTTGAGCACCTGCGGCTGATCGGGAAATAGTTCGAGCGCCTTTTTCAGGTCGGCTTCGGCGTCGGCCCATTTGTGCGAGCGCTCGAGGCAGATGCCGCGGAAATAGAACAGCACCCAGTTCGCCTTCTCCGGCGTACCGAGAAGCTTGACGCCCTTGGTGTAGGTGTCGGCACATTCGGCGAACTTCTTGTGCCCGCGCTGCACATTGCCGAGCGCCATGATGGCTTCCTGGTCCTGCGGGAATTCCTTGACCAGCGTGGTGAGGTGCTTCTCCGCCTCGTCGGAGCGGTCGAGCGCATCGAGATCGGTCGCCATCTGGATCGCCGCGTTGCGATGAAGCGGCGACGTCGACGGGATGCGCTCATAGGCCTTGATGGCGAGCTCGGGCTTCTTCAGCGACTCGTAGAGGTCGGCGAGCGACAGCAGCGCCAGCGGATGATTGGGCGTGAGCGAGAGCGCGAGCTGGAGATAGACGAGGCCGAGGTCCTCGCCGCCGCGGCGGCCGAGCGAGGCGCCGAGCCCGTAAAGCGCTTCCGCGGCGCCCGCCTGCGCGGTGTCGACGAGCGGCGGCAGCTTCTCGCCCTTCTTGAGCTTGTCCATCGCCGTCATGACCAGCGGATGCCGCGGCACCTGCTTGTCGAACTGCTCGAAGATCGGCAGCGCCTCGGCCGGCGAGCGGTTGCGCGAGACCCAGCTTCCCCACGATTCGACGACGCGCAGCGCCGAGGAGTCGAGCTTGTAGGCCTGCTCGAGGCGGACGCCCGCCTCCTTCTGCTGGCCGGCGACGTCGAGGATCATGCCGGCGTGCAGGTCCTTGAAGATGGCGTACCAGTCCGGCCCCTGGAGCTTGTCGATGCCGGCGACCGCCGCCTTGGCGTCGCCCGCGCCGAACTGGCCCCAGGCGGTGAGCAGCGTCGCCGTGAGATCGGTGATCGGGCCGCGCACCGACTGCGCGAGGTCGCGCTTGGCAGCCGGGAATTTCTTGTGCTTGAGCGCGTTGACGCCGAGCACGAGCCGGGCGACGCGGTCGGACTTGTCCGCCTTCACGACGCGCTCGGCGAGGCTCACCGCGCCGTCAATGTCACCGCCGACCAGCAGGGACAGGAACGCGCGGTCGAGCAATTCGCCGTTCTTGGGGTCGCGCCGCAGCGCGTCACGATAGAAGCCGGCGGCGGCGATGGCGTCGCGCTCGAGCCCGGCATGGCGCGCGGCGAGATAGCTGCCGGCGGCGGTGAAGCCCGACATGTCGCGTGGCGGCGTGCCCGGCTGGGCGGAGATTTCGATCGGCAAAAGGAAGATGGTACCGGCAAGCGCGGCGCCCGCGAGGGCGCGGACAAGGCTCGGAAATGTCACTGGGCGACGCTCCAATCATGCGGCCGCTGCGCCGGCGCGCGAACCGCCTAAGGTTGGGCCGAGAATGGCCTTTTTGCCTTGCCCCCGCAAGAACGACCGCGGCCCGAAGGCCGCGTTGCGCAAGGTTGAGGCTTTCGATGTGGCGGGATCGTGGCCGGTTTCTCCCGGCCGCCGATCACATGTTGGGATAATTCGGACCGCCGCCGCCTTCCGGCGGCACCCAGGTGATGTTCTGATTCGGGTCCTTGATGTCGCAGGTTTTGCAGTGGACGCAGTTCTGCGCGTTGATGACGAATTTAGGCGCGCCCCCCTCCTCCACCCATTCGTACACGCCGGCCGGGCAATAGCGTGCGGACGGCCCGGCGAAGACGTCGTGCTCCGAACGTTTCTGGAGGTCGAGGTCCTTCACCTTCAGGTGCGGCGGCTGGTCCTCCTCGTGATTCGTGTTCGACAGGAACACGGAGGAGAGCCGGTCGAAGGTGACCTTGCCGTCGGGCCTCGGATAGGCGATCGGCGTGCATTCGGCCGCGGGCTTGAGCGAGGCATAGTCCGGCTTGCCGTGGCCGACCGTGCCGAACAGCGAGAAGCCGAACGTGTTCGTCCACATGTCGAGGCCGCCGAGCGTGATGCCAAGCAGCGTGCCGAACTTCGACCAGAGCGGCTTGGCGTTGCGCACGCGCCAGAGGTCGCGGCCGACCGCGGACGAGCGCCAGCCGGCGTCGTAGTCGGCGAGTTCGTCATTGGTGCGTCCCGCGCCGAGCGCGGCCGCGGCCGCCTCCGCCGCCATGATGCCGGACAGCATCGCATTGTGGCTGCCCTTGATGCGCGGCACGTTCATGAAGCCGGCGTCGCAGCCGATCAGCGCGCCGCCCGGAAACGTCAGCTTCGGCACCGACTGCCAGCCGCCTTCGGTGAGCGCACGGGCGCCGTAAGAGAGCCTCTTGCCGCCCTCGAACGTGTCGCGCACCAACGGATGCGTCTTGAAGCGCTGGAATTCCTCGAACGGCGAGAGATACGGGTTCGTGTAGTTCAAGTGCACCACGAAGCCGACCGACACGAGGTTGTCGTCGAAATGATAGAGGAACGAGCCGCCGCCGGTCGAACCGTCGAGCGGCCAGCCGAACGAATGTGCGACCTGCCCCTTGCGGTGCTTCTCCGGCGCGACCTGCCAGAGCTCTTTCAGGCCGATGCCGAACTTCTGCGGGTCGCGGCCCTCGCCGAGGTTGAACTTGGCGATCAGTTGCTTGCCGAGATTGCCGCGCGCGCCTTCGGCGAAGAGCGTGTACTTGGCGCGCAGTTCCATGCCGCGCGTGTAGGAGTCCTTCGGCTCGCCCGCCTTGCCGATGCCCATGTCGCCGGTGGCGACGCCGCAGACGGCGCCGTTGGCGTCATAGAGCACTTCCGCCGCGGCAAAGCCGGGATAGATCTCGACGCCGAGCGCCTCCGCCTTCTGGCCGAGCCAGCGGCACACCTCGCCGAGCGAGACGATGTAGTTGCCGTGATTGCTCATCAGCGGCGGCATCATGAAATTTGGCAACCGCACGCTGCCGGTCTGCGAGAGATAGTAGAAGCGGTCGTCGCTGACCGCCGTGCGCAGCGGATTGTCCTCGTTGCGCCAGTCGGGCAGCAGCCGGTCGAGCCCGGCCGGATCGACCACGGCGCCGGACAGGATATGCGCGCCGACCTCGGAGCCTTTCTCCACCACGACGACGTTGATATCGGCGTTGATCTGCTTCAGGCGGATCGCGCTCGCCAGGCCCGCCGGTCCGGCCCCGACGACCACGACGTCGAACTCCATCGCTTCGCGTTCGGGCAGTTCGGCCATGCTGTCGCTCCTGGAACCGTCATTGTTCACGTTTGCGCCGCTCCGGCAACAACGTGCTAGATACCTGCCCGATGCCGCCCGATCCGACAACCGCACGCGAACTGCTCGACTTCTATCTGGAAGCCGGCGCCGATGCGCTCGTCGGCGAGGAACCGGTCGACCGCTTCGCGGAAGTCACGGCCGCGCCCAGGGTCGCGCCCAAGACCGCGGCGCCGCCCAAGCCTGCCGCGGCGGCGCAGCGCCCGGTCGTCGCCGCGCCGGCGCTCGCCCCCGCCGCGCCCGATGCCGCCGCCATGGAGGCGCGCGACGCGGCGAAAAGCGCCGCCAGTCTCGACGACCTGCGCGGCATCCTCGAGCGCTTCGACGGCTGCGCGCTGAAGGCGACCGCCTCGCGGTTGGTCTTCGCCGACGGCAATCCACAGGCGCGCCTGATGCTGGTCGGCGAGGCCCCCGGCCGCGACGAGGACATAGCCGGCCTGCCCTTCGTCGGCCGCTCGGGCAAGCTGCTCGACCGCATGCTGGCGGCGATCGGCCTCGACCGCGCGGCCGTCTACATCGCCAATGTCGTGCCGTGGCATCCGCCGGGGAACCGGACGCCGACGCCGCAGGAGACGCAGATCTGCTTACCGTTCATCAAGCGTCAGATCGAACTGGTCGATCCGGACGTGCTCGTCTGTCTCGGCGGCCCGTCGTCGCAAACCCTCCTCGGACAGAGCGGCATCACCAAGATTCGGGGCCGCTGGTTCACATTCGACACCGGCGCGCGTGAAATCCGCGCCCTGCCCACCTTCCATCCGGCCTTCCTGCTGCGCAGCCCGCTGCAAAAGCGGTTTGCCTGGCGCGACTTCCTCGCCATAAAAAAGGCGCTGAGCGGCTGAATGTCACAGACAGTGGCCCGGGCGGCCGACTTTTGATAGAATGCCCGCATGGTTCCGGTGAAGCAGTTCCTGGCAGTTGCATTCGTGGTGATGGTGGTCGCGCCGGCCGCCGCGCAGGACCCGGCGGGTTCGGGCGTTCAATCGCAGCCGGCGCTGAACGCCGATGCGTTCCGCCTGCCGTCCTCTGCCTACAACACGACAAAGCCGAAATCCCATCGCACGGCACCGGCTCCGGACAGCTTCAAGCCGGGCCAGTTCGACCTCGGTGATTCGTCCGTGCTCCAGTTCGACGCAAAGCGCGACGGGCCGTCGAACCGGGTCGGCATCGAAACGATGGATTCAAAGCAGCTCGGCGGCATCCGCAGGGACGATTCGAAGCCGCTGAACTATTTCGGCATGACGCTCAGCAAGCCGCTGAACTAACGGCCTCAGCGCCAGGCGACCAGCACGGCGCCGAGCGCGATCAACGCAATGCCAAGCCAGTTCGGCGCCGACAGCCTCTCACCGAGAAACACCACGCCGAACACGGCGACCAGCACCACCGACAGCTTGTCGATCGGCGCGACCTTGGCCGCTTCGCCGAGCTTGAGCGCGCGGAAATAGCACAGCCACGACGCGCCCGTGCCGAGGCCCGACAGGAGCAGGAACAGATAGGTGCGGCCGGAGATCGCGCCGGGCGACCGGAACTGCCCGGTCGCCGCCAGTAAAAGCCCGAGCGTCGTCACCACCACCAGCGTGCGGATGAAGGTGGCGAGGTCGGAGTTGATGTTCTCGACGCCGACCTTGGCGAAGATCGCCGTCAGCGCCGCGAACATCGCGGACAGCAGCGCCCAGAACAGCCAGGACGATGCCGTCAGGTTCATCCGGTGATCGCGAACTTCGCCGCGAAGATCACCGCCAGGACCAGCACGGCCGGCGAGGCTTCCTTGAACTTGCCGGCGAGGATCTTCACCACCGCGTAGGTGATGAAGCCGAGGCCGATGCCGGTCGCGATCGAATAGGTCAGCGGCATGGTCACCGCGGCGACCACCGCCGGCCCGTATTCGGTGATGTCCTCCCAGTCGATGTCGGCGAGCGAGCGCACCATGACGCAGGCGACGTAGAACAGCGCCGCCGACGTCGCATAGGCCGGGATCATGCCGGCGAGCGGCGAGAAGAACAGCGCCAGCAGGAACAGGATCGAGACGAAGGCGGCGGTCAGCCCGGTGCGGCCGCCGGCGGCGACGCCGGCCGCGCTCTCGATGTAGCTCGTGGTCGTC
>JBQCFB010000602.1:0-5739 GCA_051959715.1 Pseudolabrys sp. | reverse complement strand
GTCGTTCCTCATCATGCAGGACTCGACCAAGCATTTCACGCTGCACGCCACGGTCGACGGCGACGAGGGCATGAAGCGGCAGTTCGAGCAGGTCGTCGGCGTACCCGTCAAATACGAGATGCTGTCGTGCCAGCAGTGGCGTCAGAACCTGCTGCTCGCCGACCGCTATCGCGAGGAACGTGTCTTCCTCGCCGGCGATGCGGTGCATCTCGTCATCCCGACCGGCGGCCTCGGCATGAATACCGGCGTCGGCGACGCGTTCGACCTGTCATGGAAGCTCGCCGCGCGCCTGCGCGGCTGGGGTGGTGACAATCTGCTCAATTCCTACGAGATCGAGCGGCGTCAGGTCGGCGAACGCAATGTCGGCGCCTCGCGCTTTGCCTCGCTCGGCCGCCGCAAATGGCGCGCGCAATACCGGCCGGAGATCCGCGACGACACGCCGGAAGGGCAGGCGGCGCGCGACCATCTCGTGCGCGTCGCCGAGGTCGAGCAGCGCAAGGGCAACGAGATGATCGGCGCGGAGCTCGGCTACCGCTATGTCGACTCGCCCATCATCGACAACATGCCCGGTGGACCGGAGCACTTATTCCGCGAGTATCATCCGACGACATGGCCGGGCGCGCGCCTGCCGCATGTCTGGCTCGATGACGGAACGCCGATCCAGGATCGCATCCCGACCGACGGCTTCACGCTGCTGCGCCTCGGCAAGACACAGGCCGACACGTCAGGCATCGAGGGCGCGTTGAAGGCGCGGGGCGCGCCGGTCGCCGTGCGCGACATTGCCGGCGCCGCGCCGCGCGACATTTACGGTGTCGATCTCATCCTGCTGCGGCCCGACATGCACGTCGCCTGGCGCGGCAATGCGGCGCCGGCGGATGCCGCGGCGCTGGCGGCGACCGTCACCGGGCAATGACGGCGCGGACAGCCTCGACCGGTCAGAGCGCCCGCAGCGCGGCCAGGATGGCCGCCGGGTCCATGCGCTGGCGGAACTCGACGTTCACTTCGCGGGCGCGGATCATGCCCTTGGCGTCGACGATGAACTTCGCCGCGACCGGCAGGAAGAAACTGTCGTTCCGCTGAAAGCTCGCGAGATCGACGCCGAGCTCATCGTAGAGTCGCTTGACCACGGGTCCTACCCAGAAGACGAGTCCGAGCAGCAGCGCATAGCCGAGATCGACGTCGCTCAGGATCGGGAATGGCAGGTTCTGATCGGCCCGAAAGCGGCGCGTGAACTCCGCGACGTCGGGCATGATCGAAACCAGCTGGGCGCCGCTGCGACGGATCTCGCCGAACTGCGCTGCAAGCGTGCGCAATTCGAGCCGGCAATAGGGGCACCAGTGGCCGCGATTGATGCTGATAACGGCCGGGCCTGACCGCAGCAGCGACGACAATGTGACGATGCCGCCGTTCTCGTCGGGCAATGCAAATTCGGGCATCGGCTCGCCGACCCTGGGGCCGATCGCGCCTTGCTCGAGAACATCGAGCCTGGCGACAAGCGCGTCATAGGCGCCGGCAATGTCCGGTCGGAGCCTGGCGCTGTGATGGCGGTAATTCATCAGTCGTTGCGACAACGAGGCGTCGAGCGTCTGCGCGTCGCTGAAGGCCTGGGCGAGAGTCTCGGGAATGCGTTGCGGCGGTGACAAGCACGTGGTCCGGTGTGGATGCAGAAGTGACCCGAAGTCGTATCGTATCTTCCGACCTGTCGGGAAGGGGAGGAGACCTCGCCGTGCGATGTCTCCTCCGCAATGCGCCCGGGATCAGAACTTCGCGTCCGGGATGTAGTTCGGGTTGCCCGGCGACAGGATGTCGTAGAGCATGTGGCCGCTCGCCATCTTGACGTTCTCGACCGTATAGAGCTTGCCGGCGCTCGCGTAGATGGTGCCGGTGAACAGCTTGGCGTGCTCCATGATCATCTTGTGGGTCTTGGAGCCGACAGCGATCGACGTCATGGTGCCGTTCTGGAACAGCAGCATGCCGGGATTGCCGCCTTCGGTGGCGTCGGATGCGAGGGCGGCCCCGCCGAGCGAAAGGGCGATGGCGGACGCGGTGACGAGGGTCTTGAGGATGTTCATGTCGTCTCTCCTGGGGTTCGATGTTTGGTTGCGTGAGCTTCGTTGTCTCCGCCGTCGAGCGGATGGCGGCAAACTACGAGCGAGGAGAGCGCGCGTATAATATCGATAGGGTGCAGCCTCGATAGCGTTGCGCTATCGGCGGGGAGGCGGCGCTTCAAGCGGCCATAGCCAACGGGTATGGTGGCCATAGTCGGTCCGGCATTGTCCGGCACGTGGCGTCCCGCCAGACTTCTGCAGCCGACCGGCTCAAGGCGTCCTCCGGGGGAGGAGGATCGAATGGAAATGCACCAGGTCCGGTATTTTCTCGCCGTCGCGCGCACGACGAACTTCACGCGCGCGGCCGAGGAATGCAACGTGGCGCAGCCGTCGCTGACCCGGGCCATCAAACTGCTGGAGAGTGAGCTCGGCGGCGACCTGTTTCGCCGCGAGCGGCCGGCGGCCGTGCTGACGCCGCTCGGCGAGAAAATGTATCCGCTTCTGAAGCAGTGTTACGACAGCGCGCAGAGTGCGCGCGCCCTGGCCGTTCGGGTCAATGACGGCGAGGTCGGCACGCTCAAGCTCGCAGTGTCGAGCAGCATCGAGCTCGGACTCGTCCTGCCGCACGTGAATGCCCTGCGTAGCCACCTGCCGGATCTCGAACTCAGGGTTCTGCGCGGCACCGGTCCGCAGCTTGTTGAATTGCTGAAGTCGGGCGAGGTCGAACTTGCCGTCGCCGCCACGCTCGCGCCGGGCTGGGACCGGCTGGATAGCTGGAAGCTCTATGACGAGCCGTTCGACCTCGTGTTCAGCCGCAGTCATCGCCTGGCCAACAAGGAGGACGTCGACGTCGACGACCTGATCCCGGAACGCTTCCTCGTGCGAACGCATTGCGAAAGCTGCGACGACGTCGCCGAGCAGCTTCGGCTCAAGGGCGTCGGTGTCGACCGCCGCCACGAAGTGGCGTCCGACCAGGACATGATGTCGCTCCTCGAGCTTCAGGTCGGCGTGGGCCTGCTGCCGCAGACGGTGAGCGCGCCCCAAACGCTCCTGCGCACGCCGATCAAGGGCGTGGACCTCCAGCGCGCGGTCTATCTCTACGGGGTTGCCGGGCGGCAGCGCTCGCCGATCGCCGGCTCGTTCATGAAGATGCTGCGCGCCGCTGCATGGCCGAAGCCGCGCTGAGCGATACCCTCAAGCCTTCAGCGCCGCGAGCAGATCGTCGATCGCCATGCGCTTGCGGTAATCCGGATCGACGAAGCGTGCGGTGATGCGGCCGTCGCGTCCAACCACGAAGGTCGCGGGGATGGGGAGCATCCAGGCGTCGTTGCCCTGGTAGTCCGGCAGCGCGCGGCCCAGCGCCGACATCATCTCCTTCATCTCGCCGTCGATCCACACGGCAAGGTTCAGCGACATCGCGTAGCCGTTGTCCATGTCGAGCAGAATCGGGAAGCGGGCCTTCGCCTGGTCTTTCATCGCTCTTGCGTAGCGCGCGGTTTCGGGAACGATCGCAACCATGCGTGCGCCGCGCTGCTGGATCTCGTGCTGCGCCTGCGCCAGCGTGCTCATGCTGATGCGGCAGTAAGGGCACCAATGGCCGCGGTGGAACGTCACGATCGCCGGGCCGTCCTTCAGCAGATCGGCGAGGCTGACGATCTGCCCGTTCTCGTCGGGCAGCGCGAATGGCGGCATCGCATCGCCGGGGCGGGGCGCGGAGACGCCGGCGTCGTGGCGGCTCAGGCTGCGGACAAAACGGTCGACGATTGCCGCGGAAGCCGGATGCTGACGGCGCACCGTCTCGGCGAACAGATCGAGGCGTTCCTGCATGGAACCGTCGAGTTCGGCCGCCTGCTGGAAGGCGCTGCGAACGTCATCTGTCGGCGATTGCGATGCCATAGCGGGCCTGTCTTGCTCAAGAGCTTCTACGTGATCGGCCGACGCGGGTGCCGGCAAACGCAAGCTTAAGCTTCGAGGCGATAGCAGTGTGCTATTGTTGCAATCTGCGATCGGGCAGTGTCACGTCCGCTTGTACACGTCGTCGAGCCGCACGATGTCGTCCTCGCCGAGATAGCTGCCGGTCTGCACCTCGATCAGTTCCAGCGGGATGCGGCCCTGATTGGCGAGGCGGTGCACGCTGCCGATCGGGATGAAGATCGATTCGTTCTCGTGCACCGGCCGGATCGTCTCGCCGATCGTCACCTCGGCGGTGCCGCGCACGACGACCCAGTGCTCGGCGCGGTGGCGGTGCTTTTGCAGCGACAGCATGCCGCCCGGCGTGACGACGATGCGCTTCACCTGGAAGCGGTCGCCCATGTCGATCGACTCGTAATAGCCCCACGGCCGGTGCACGCGCGGATGCACGGTCGCCTCCGGCCGCTCGCCCGCCTTGAGCTTGGCGACCAGATCCTTGACCTCCTGCGCGCGCTCGCGCGGCATCACCAGCACCGCGTCCGGCGTCGACACGACCACCATGTCCTTCACGCCGATCAGCGCCGTGAGCTGTTGCTCGGAATGTACCACGCAGCCTTGGGCGTCGATGGTGACGACGTCGCCGTGCAGCACGTTGCCCTGTCCGTCGCGCGGATGGATGTCGAAGAGAGCGTCCCAACTGCCGATGTCCGACCAGCGGAAGGTGCTCTCGACCACGGCGGCGCGGTCGGTCCGCTCCATGACCGCGTAGTCGATCGACTTCTGCGGTGCGCGGCCGAAGGCCTGCTCGTCGAGCCTGAGGAAGCCGAGATCCGTCGAGGCGCCGTCGACCGCGGCCTCGATGGCTGCGGTCATGTCGGGCTCGAAACGGGCGAGTTCGCCGAGCAGCACGTCGGCGCGGAACAGGAAGTTGCCCGAATTCCACAGGAAGCCGTCCATGACGTAGCGCGCCGCGGTGGCCGCATCCGGCTTCTCGACGAAGCGCGCGACCGCCTTGACCGCGGTCTTGCCGACCGGGTCGCCGGGCAGGATGTAGCCGTAGCTGGTCTTGGGCTCGGTCGGCTTGATGCCGAAGGTGACGATGGAGCCGTTCTCGGCGGCCTCCCGCCCGGCCAGGCAGGTGTCCTGGAAGGCCTGGGGGTCGAGGATGATGTGGTCGGCGGCGAGCGCCAGCACGACCGCCTCAGGGTTCTGCCGGCGCGCGACCTCGGTCGCGGCGGCGATGGCGGGGGCCGAATCCCGCCGCAGGGGCTCGACCACCACGGTCGCCTCGACCCCGACCTCCTCGGCCTGCCGGCGGGCAAAGAAGTGGAACTGGGGGCCTGTGATGACGATCGGCGGGGCGAACATGGGCCCCCGGACCCGGAGCAGGGTCTCCTGGTAGGTCGAGCGGTCGCCGACCAGCGGCAGGAACTGCTTGGGCAGGGCGTCGCGCGAGACGGGCCAGAGCCGCGTACCGGCGCCGCCGGCCAGCAGGACGGGGATGATCGGAGAATTCATCGGGCTTCGGCTGCCGGGCTGCTCTAGGGTTGGTCAGGGGAATCGCCGTAAACGGCGGGGTGGGGCCGTGAAATTGCCGTCGTGGCCACGTCCCTTCTAGCATCCGACCCGGGTTCCCGCACGCGCAAAGGCAGTCGATGATCGAACGCATCCTGACGGTGGGCGGCTACACCCTGCTGTCGCGTGTGACCGGCTTCGTCCGCGACATCATCCTGGCGGCCGTGCTCGGCGCAGGACCGGCGGCCGACGCCTTCTTCGTGGC
>JBQCFB010000601.1:0-7675 GCA_051959715.1 Pseudolabrys sp. | reverse complement strand
CCGCAACCGCGTCGCCGGCGCCAAGGTCAGCGAGCACGGCAAGGGCAACGCCATCGACGTGCGCGGCTTCATCCTCGCCGACAAGCGCAAGATCGTTCTGACCGATGTCGCCGAGCCCAAGGATCTGCGCGAGGGCCTGCGCGACAGCGCCTGCCGGCGCTTCACCACCGTGCTCGGGCCGGGCTCGGACGCCTATCACGAGCAGCACATCCATCTCGACGTGCTGGAGCGCCGGGCGGGCTATCGCATCTGCCAATGGGCCGTGCGCGAGCCGGCGCCGCCGCCCGCTATCGTCGCGTCCGGCGAGCCGGGCAGGGTGCCCCTGCCGCCGCCGCGGCCGCCCGTTCCCGAAACCCGGAAATTATGAGCTGCCGTCCACCGTCCTTTCATAGTTCCCCGCTACCACGGCGGGGATGACCATCGGCGATCCCCTGAGCTTCGTCGGCCCGGACGCCCGCCCGGGCCTGACCCGGCGCGGCGTCCTGCGCGCCGGCATCGGCATGGCCGGGCTCGGCGGCCAGATCCTGCCGGGGACCGGCGCCTACGCCGCCGTCGAGGCGGCGCACGATCTCGTCATCACGGATTATCGCCTGACCCCTCCGGGCTGGCCGGCCGGCCCGCGCCTGACCAACACCGGCGTCGCCGCCCTGCACGCCGGCGGGGCGGACATGGGGATCGCGCGCGTACGCGAGGTGGTCGATGCCGCGCAGGCCGCGGGCGGCGACCTCGTCGTCATCATGGGCGACTATTTCGCCACGCACCGGTTCATCACGGAGCACGTGCCGCATGGCGCCTGGGCGGCGGAGCTCGCGCGCCTCAAAGCGCCGCTCGGCGTCTATGCGATCCTCGGCAATCACGACTGGTGGTACGACATCGCCGGCGTGCGCAAGGCTCTCGCCGCCGAGCGCATCGCGGTGCTCGAGAACGACGTGGTGCATCTCGGCGCACTGGGAGCGCGCTTCTGGCTCGCCGGCCTCGGCGACCAGCTCGCGCATTATGTCTCGCCCGGCCGCTTCCGCGGTGTCGACGATTTGCCCGGCACGCTCAGGCAGGTGAGCGGCTCCGATCCTGTGATCCTGCTGGCGCACGAGCCCGACATCTTCGTCGACGTGCCGGAGCGCGTGTCGCTGACCATCGCCGGCCACACGCATGGCGGCCAGGTCCGGCTGCCCTTCGTGCCGCCGTTCTGGGCGCCGTCCATGTACGGCGCGCGCTTCGCCTACGGCCACATCCTCGAACGCGGCCGCCACATGATCGTCTCGGGCGGGCTCGGCTGCTCAAAGGTGCCGCTGCGCCTCGGCGTGCCGCCGGAGATCGTGCGGATCGCGCTCGGCTAGCGGCCGCTCACGCTTCGATCGGCGCCATCTGCTGCGGATCGAATTTCAGCCACAGCGTATCGCCGACCTCGAACGCCTGCGACGGCGCGGCCGCGACCTTCAATCGCACATTGCTGTCGACCGGCGAGACGACGTAGTCCCAATACTCGCCGAGATAGGCGCGTTCGACGAGCTGCGCCTTTACGGCGACGTGCTGATCCGACGTGCCGGCGTCGCGATGCAGGGAGATGCAGTGCGGCCGGACGGAGAACACGACCGCGCCGCTCGTGGCCAGCCTGTCGGCCTCGAACACGCCGCGCGGCAGATCGAAGTGATCGAAGGTGATGCGGTCGCCGGCGATGCGCCCTTCGAGGAAGTTGGTGCGGCCGATGAAGCCGGCGACGAAGCGCGTCTTCGGCCGCGTGTAGAGCGCGTGCGGCGCGTCGATCTGCTCGAGGCGGCCGAGATTCATCACCGCGATGCGGTCGGACGTGACCATGGCCTCGCCTTGGTCGTGCGTCACGTACACGGTGGTGAAGTGGAAGGCGTCGTGCAGACGCCTGATCTCGAAGCGCATCTCCTCGCGCAGGTTGGCGTCGAGGTTGGACAGAGGCTCGTCGAGAAGCAGCACGCGCGGCTCGATCACCATGGCGCGGGCGAGCGCGACGCGCTGCTGCTGGCCGCCCGACAGCTCGGCCGGATAGCGGTCGGCCAGCGCGCCGAGCCGCACGGTGTCGAGCATGGACTGGACCTTCGTGCCGATCGCGGCGCGGCCGAGCCGGCGCAGCTTCAGGCCGAAAGCGACGTTCTCCGCGACCGTCATGTTCGGCCAGATCGCGTAGCTCTGGAAGATCATCGACATCTGCCGCTTCTCCGGCGGCAGCGAACCGTCGGCGGAGGAGATCACCTCGCCATCCATGGCGATCGTGCCGCCGGTCGGCCGCACGAAGCCCGCGATCATGCGCAGCGTCGTCGTCTTGCCGCAGCCCGAGGGGCCGAGCAGCGAGATGAACTCGCCGGGCGCGATGTCCATGGTGAGCTGGTCGACGGCCTTGACCGAATTGTAGGTGCAGCTCAGTCCGTTCAGGGACAGGCGCGAATGCGTGTTCGGCTCCCGCTCGCTCATGACCGCCTCAACATGAAATCGCGTCCTATGATCTTGTAGCCGAGCAGCACGATCAGGATCGTCGCGCCCAGCAGGAAGAAACCGAGCGCGGCGAGAATCTCGAAGCTGCCGTTCTCGCTCAGGTCGAGCATCATCACCGAGATGACGCGTGTCTGCGCGCCGACGAGGAAGATCGCCGTGCTCAGTTCGCGCGTCGCCGGAATGAAGACCAGAAGCCACGTGCCCAGCAGGCTCTTCTTGAGCATCGGGACGATCACGCGGGCGATGGCGCGCAGCCGCGTGCCGCCGAGGATGCGGACCGCCTCCTCCATTTCGGGATTGAGCGAGCGCAGGCTTGCGGCGCAGTTCACGTAGGCGATCGGCAGGAAGCGCGTGCTGTAGCCGAGCACGAGGATCGCCGCCGTGCCGTAGAGCGCGACCGGCGGCGAGGCGAAGGCGGCGTAAAAGCCGATGCCGAGCACGATGCCGGGAATGACCAGCGGCGCCATGCACAGCAAGGTGAGTAGGTTGCCGGCGGGCATCAGCTTGCGGTTGACGACATAGGCCGCAAGCAGCGCCAGCGCGACGGCGACACACCCGGCCGCAGCGGAGTAAGTGAAGCTGTGCACGATGGTCCGCCGCGCGCCCTCCTCGGCGAGCAGGCTGTAGAAGTTGTCGAGCGTCACGTTGGCGAGGGTGAAGCCGAGGCCCCAGGCCTTGCTGAACGCCGCCTTGCCCAGTGCGGCGTAGGGCAGGATGACCGCCAGCGCGACGATGAACAGCGAGTAGCCGAGAATGACCCAGCGCCACGGCCCGAGCGGGGTCAGCGTGCGGCTTCCGCCCTTGCCGGTGAGCGCGACGTAGCTGCGGCGTCCGAGGATCGCGCGCTGCACCCAGAACAGCGCCATCGTGATGATGATCAGCGGAATGGCATAGGCCGCAGCGACCTCGGCCCGCACCGGGAATTCGAAATACTGCCACAGCTGCAGCGTCATGATCCGGATGCGGGCCGGCAGGGCGATGATCGCCGGCGTGCCGAACAGGGCCACGGTGTCGAGGAACACGACGATGGCGCCGCCGAGGATCGCCGGTGTCACCAGCGGCAGCGTGATGCGGAACACGGTGTAGAAGTTGCCCGCGCCGAGGATGTTCGCCGCTTCCTCCATTTCCGAGGAGACCCGGTCGAGCGCGTCCGAAGTGAACACGAAGATGTAGGGGAATGCGTAGAGCGCGGTGACGAGCGACAGCACCGTGAAGCTGTAGACGTCGATGAAGCCGCCATGGCTGCCCGTGATCGTCATCCAGGCGCGGTTGAGCCAGCCGGCGTTCGGACCGGCGAGCAGGATCCAGCCGATCGCGCCGAGATAGGGCGGCGTGATGAATGCGCCGAGGATCAGTGCGCGGATGAGGCTCTTGGCCGGCATGTCGGTGCGCGACACGCCCCAGGCGATCGGCACGGCCATCAAGGCCGACATCAGGGTCACTTCGAGCGCATAGAGCAGCGAGTTGCCCAGCGCCTCGAGATTGCGCACATGGCCGTAGGCGCTGACGTAGTTCTCGATCGTCAGCGTGCCGCTGTCGGTCGTCTGCAGGCTGGAGATGACGAGCCGCACCAGCGGCGTCGCGACCAGGAACAGCAGCGCGGCCGCCGCGAGCACCCAGATCAGGCTAGCCGGCTCGAAACGCCGAAGGCGCCCGAGCCGGCCGCGGTGCAGGGGGGCGCCCTGCACCGGCCGTACTTGTTCGAGACTCATGAGACGCTTTCTGGCGCGGCGATCAGTTGCCGAAAGTGTCGCGCCACTTCTCCTTGATCTTCGGCAGATCCTTCTCGATGTCCGCCAGCTTCGGCGACAGCACCTTTATGTCGGAGAGCGACTTGGCTCCCGGAGGCGGCGGCACGTCGTCGCGCAGCGGCTGCTCGGAGTTCTTGGCGAGGATCTCGGAATATTCCTTGCCGGTCAGGAACTCCATGAACAGCTTCGCGGCGTTGGGATGGTGGGAGCCCTTGAGGATCCCCGACGGAGAAGGGTCCATCAGAGTGCCGGAGGTCGGATAGTTGACTGCCAGCGGATTGCCGCGCTTGGCGCTGCGGAAGGCGGAGGCCGGATTGCCCGGAGCGACCGACCGCTCGCCCGAGTTCAGCGTGGTGATCGGGTCGTCGACCGAACGGCCGATCAGCGGATTGAGCTTGTTGAGCTTCTCGTAATAGGCCCAGCCGTACTTCTGCTGCATCGCGACGGTCCAGACGCCGATCAGGCCGCTGTAGTTCGGGCTGCCGAAGCCGATCTGGTTCTTCCACTTCTCGTTGGTCAGGTCCGGCCAGTCCTTCGGCGCGTCCGCTTCGCTGACCTTGCTCTTGTTGTAGACGATCGTCACGAGGCCGACCCAGCTCACGTGATAGAAGCCGTCCGGATCGAGGCCGCGCAGCACCTTGGACATGCCCTTCTCGTTCTCGGGCACAAATTTGGTCAGCAGGTTCTTGCCCTTGAGATAGGCGACGTGGCTCTCGTCAGTGGTGGTGAACACGTCCGCGAGGGTGTCGCCAGCTTTCAGGTCCTGCAGGAGCCGCTGGAACGCCACCTGCGACGTCGTCTTGATCGCGTGGACGCTGAGGCCCGGATATTTCTTGCTGAAGGCCTGGCCGACTTCGTCGCAAATCTGCTGATTGAGGATGCCGGAATACCAGGTGAGCTGGCCTTCCTTTTTGGCGGCTTCGTAGAGCTGCTTGTCGCCGCTGCTCTGCGCCATCGCCGCGGGGGCGAGTGCGACCATGCCGGCCGCCGCCAGAAGTGGAACAGCCAAGCGTAGAATTGCCCTCATCGAATCCTCCCAAA
Organism: Pseudolabrys sp.; assembly: GCA_051959715.1. GTDB lineage: Bacteria > Pseudomonadota > Alphaproteobacteria > Rhizobiales > Xanthobacteraceae > Pseudolabrys. The sequence continues at coordinate 2,420 of JBQCFB010000601.1, read as the reverse complement.
TATCGTTGTTTTGTTTTGCGTCGCGGCGAAGTGCAGCTTGCGCATCGGGCGATCGTATAAAATTCGCCCGGACCATAGGGACTGTCAACCGCTCGGCGTACCGATGCGGACCCGCCGGTATGCGACCGACCCGACGTTCGGTACCGACGCCCGGCGGGCCGCCGCCGCGGTACCACGATGCTTGTGCATCGTATTGCGGCTTCGAACCATGCCTTGCCGGCACAAACAAAAACGGCGCCCGAAGGCGCCGTTTTCAAATCAGGAAATTGCGGTCCGCTTATTCGAACAGGCCGCCGCTGGCCGCGACGCGCGGATTGAACGGCGAGTCGCCCTGCTTCGGCGCCAGCACGACGACGACGGTGCCGGGCTTCACGCGGTTGTAGAGGTCGATGACGTCCTCGTTGGTCATGCGGATGCAGCCCGAGGAGATCGCCTGGCCGATGTATTCCGGCTGGTTGGTGCCGTGGATGCGATAGAGCGTGTCGCGGTTGCCCTCGAACAGATAGAGCGCGCGGGCGCCCATCGGGTTTTGCGGACCGGGGCTGACGAAGGCCGGAACGTCCATGCGCTCGCGCTCGCCCGGAGTCGGCGTCCACGACGGCCACTCGGTCTTGCGCTCGACCTTGGCGACGCCCGACCAGGCCATGGCCTCTTCGCCGACGGTCACGCCGTAACGGATCGCCTTGCCGCCGGGCAGCACGTAGTAGAGATAGCGCGCATCGGAATCGACCAGGATCGTGCCCGGCGCTTCCTTGCGGTGATAGTCGACGATATGCCGCTTGTAGGGCTCCGGAATGGTCGCCTGCGCGTAGGGCGCGGCCGCCAGCAGTTTCTTGTCGCGGGCGGTGAAATTGGCTTCTGACGCCGGCTCGACGGTCGACTGCATGCATCCGCCGAGTACGAGACCCAGACCGAACAGCGCGACCAACCCCCTGATCGACATTTTCGTCCTCATTGCCTTTTCTTGACGGCCGAGCCGCGGTTGCGACGGCCGTTAATGAAATCTTCCAGTCGGAATTAACCGGAATCGACCTGCGACTGCCACGTTTTCCGGCCTATCCGGGAAAGGTGGATGTGGATGTGTGGCAGGAAAGCCGCAGTCGTTTATGCGGTGTTTTCCTGTAAAAGGCGGCTGGCCTTCCAACACCCCATTCTGGACCCGAGAAATTAAGAGAAGGTTTACCATAACCATCGGTAAATGATGGGAAATCGGCCGGCCTGATAGAGGTCACGATAGCTCACGATTTGCCGCTCAATTTGGCCCAACTCGACGCCCAGATTCTAGGCAGAGGGAACAGAAAAGGACGTTGGGAGACGACCATGGAGAGGAACCCGAGCAAGGGTACAACCCAGCCTCGCAGTGAGGCCACGGCTGCCAATCCGAGGACAGAGACCAGCGGGCGCGCGAGCCTCGACGCCTGCTACGGCCGCATCGGCATTCCGGCGGTCGCCGCCGCACTGACGCCGCGTCACGACGAGCGGCGTCCCGCGGGCGAGCGCCGCGTCATGCCTTGGGACCGCGACTGACACATTCGTTGCGCTAGCGGACGCGCAAACGCGTCCGCCGCTGCTAGACCCGATCCGACAACCGCGCGCGGCTGCCTTCGAAGCGGCTGCGCGCGTTTCATTTCGGGCTTGCGCGAGCCGTCGCCGCCGGGCCAAGAGGGAGGAGGGCGCGTCACCCGCGCGTCATCCCTCCGCCTCATGGTGACGGCATGCTCTCGGTCTACGTGCCCCAGGACGGAATGCTCGGCCGCATCCCCGTCGAGCCCGGCGAACGCCCGCCCGAGAACGCCGTCTGGATCGATCTCGTCTCGCCGACCGTGCAGGAAGACAAGGTGGTCGAGCAGCTTCTCGGCGTCGCGGTGCCGACGCGCGAGGAGATGCAGGAGATCGAGGTGTCGAGCCGGCTCTATGTCGAGCACGGCGCGCGCTACATGACCGCGACGCTGATGTGCCAGTCGGACACAGCGACGCCGAAGACGACCGCCGTCACCTTCATCCTCGCGAGCCATCGCCTCGTCACCGTGCGCTACGACGAGCCGCGGCCTTTCGCCATCGTCGAGCACAAGCTCGGCCGTGCCTGCTCGCCCAAGATCGCCGGCGACACCGTGCTGATGGACCTGCTCGACGCGGTGATCGACCGTTCCGCCGACATCCTCGAGCGCATCGGCGCCGAGATCGACCAAATCTCGCATACCATCTTCGAGCCGGAAGCCGACGAGACGCCGTCCTACAACGACGTGCTCAAGGCGCTCGGCCGCAAGGGCGACCTCACTTCGAAGGTGCGCGAGAGCCTCGTCTCGATCGGCCGCGTCCTGTTGTTCCTCGCCAACGAGGCCGAGACCATGAAGTGGGCGAAGGACATGCGCACGCAGGTGCAGTCGATGCAGCGCGACGTGATCTCGCTCACCGACCAC
>JBQCFB010000600.1:0-2252 GCA_051959715.1 Pseudolabrys sp. | reverse complement strand
TCGCCGGCGGCAAAGGTCTGGATCTGGAATTTATTGTCGGTCGCTTCCGAGACGTATTTGGCGAAGGTCTCGCAGGCGCCGAACAGCGTGTCGAGCGACTTGGGCCAGCTCGCGGTCAGGCGCCAACGAAGCGTCGGTGTCGATTGCGCGATCGCGGGCGCCGCGACCGCCGTCGATGCCAGACCGATCCCGGCGGTCTTCAGGAATTGACGTCGTTTCATGACTCGTCCTCCCCTTATGGTGCTGTCGCGGATGGCGGTCCCGGCCCCGCCCCCTCGCGAGGCGGTAACGATAGACCGCGCATGGCCGAAATCCAATCGGGGACGGCGCAAAGAAAAGCCCGCCCGGCAGGCCGGGCGGGCTGTCGATCCCGAGGGCTGAGCGGTCCGGTCAGCCGCGGCCGCGCTGGCGCACCATGAAGGCGTCGAAGCCGAGCTCGGCCACCTGCCACCACAGATAGGCGTCGCCGCGGAAGGCCGTCATGCTGTCGAGCACCTTCTTGAAGTCGGCGTTCTTGGCGCTGACCTCGTTGTAGGTGTCCTGGGTGGCCTTGTAGGAGGCCTCCATCACCGGTTGCGGGAACGGCCGCAGCACGGCGCCGCTGGCGACGAGGCGCTTGAGCGCCTGCGGATTGACCGCGTCGTACTTGGCCTGCATCCAGACATGCGCCTTGTCGGACGCCGCGCGGACGATCTCCTGATAGGCCTTGGGCAGCGAATTCCACTTCTCGAGATTGATGAAGTTGTGCAGCATCGCGCCGCCTTCCCACCAGCCCGGATAGTAGTAGTACTTCGCGACCTTGACGAAGCCGAGCTTCTCGTCGTCGTACGGGCCGACCCACTCGACCGCGTCGATGGTGCCCTTCTCCAGTGCCGGATAGATGTCGCCGCCCGCGATCTGCTGCGGCACAGCGCCCATCTTCGAGAAGATCTGGCCGTTGAAGCCGGCGGTGCGGAATTTCAGACCCTTGATGTCCTCGGGAGTCTTGATCTCCTTGCGGAACCAGCCACCCATCTGCGTGCCGGTGTTGCCGGCCGGGAAAGCGATGAAATTGTACTTCTTGTAGAACTCGTTCGCGAGCTCGAGCGCACCACCGAAATACATCCACGACGTCTGCATGCGCGAGTTGAGCCCGAAGGGCTGCGCGGTGAACATCGCGAAGGTCGGGTCCTTGCCGACATAGTAGTAGGACGCGGTGTGCGCCATTTCGACGGTGCCGTTCTGCACGGCGTCGGCGGCCTGGAGGCCGGGCACGATCTCGCCGGCGGCGAAGACCTGGATCTGAAACTTGTTGTCGGTCGCGTCGGCGACGGCCTTGGCGAAGACCTCGGATGCGCCGAAGATCGTATCGAGCGAGCGCGGAAAGCTCGAGGTCAGGCGCCACTTCAACTCGGGAGCCGATTGCGCGATAGCCGGCGAAGCAATGGCGGCGGCTGCGACACCCGCGCCCGCGGCGCCCAGGAACTGTCGGCGTTTCATGAGGACGTCAAACTCCGGTTTTTGTTTTTGAGATGCCCCGCCGGGACCGGCGGATTGCGCGTGTCAAAGCAGGTCGCTGCCGCGAGAGCAAGGCGCGGCGATGTCGCGCATAAGCGCGATGCAGAGCGGTATGGCTATGGGCTAGACGAAAGTCTGATTATTTGACGCCGCGCATCTGTTCGACCGTCTGTGCAACGAGCCGACGCACGGTGTCGACGTCGGCGCGCGGCTCCGTCGGCGCGGCGACCGGCGCGAACACATCTTTCAGACGCATCAGATTACCGCGAATGACAGGCAGCGCCTCCGGCGCACGCGCGCCAAGCTCCTTGGCAACGCCGTCAATCATCCGCTCCGTTTCGAGCACGATGCCGCGCGCGCTCTGATAACCGACGGCGCGCACGATGCGGCCGTTCGCCACCGCATCGTCATATTCGTCAGCCGCATCTCCCAGGATCGCGGCGGCGACCTGAAGCGTGAATCGCGGCCAATCCTTCTGCCGCGCCTGCAGGCCGAAATCGGCGGCGACCAGCGCCGCCTGCACTTTGTGCGCCGCCCGCTCGTAGGATTTGATGTTCCGCGCGGCGACCGCACGCGATAGATCGCGCAGCGCGCCGTCGAACTGGGGCGCCTTGTAGGTCTTCAGCTCCTCGCGAATGGCGCCGTAAATCTCCTCGCGCGGGAAGTTGGCATGCGGGCGCGCGTCGACCCAGTCGCGCTCCTTCACCAGCGCGTCGGCCATCAGGAGGTCGGCGCGGATGATCGCGATGTTGCGC
>JBQCFB010000599.1:0-4404 GCA_051959715.1 Pseudolabrys sp. | reverse complement strand
GGTGCCCTTTGTCAACGTGCTGGCGCTCACCGGCGGGGCGCACTGGCTCGCCGGCTATGGCGTCGTTGCCGCCATGGGCGCGATCGCGGCGAGCCTCGGCGTCGCGATGACGGTGGCGCTCTTTCGTCTGATCGGGCCGCGCCGTACGCGCTTCATCGCGCAGGTCGTCGCCGCGGTGATCGGCGCCGCGTTCCTGATCGGCTTGCAGATCGTCGCGATCCTCTCTTTCGGCAGCCTGTCGCGGCTCGCGCCGCTGCAATCACCCTGGCTGCTGGCGCATGTGCCCGGCGTTGCGAGCGCCGTGTGGATACCCGCCCGCGCCGCGCTCGGCGACCCGGCCGCGCTCTTTTGGATGCTTCTGTTCGCCATCGTGCTGCTCGGCGCCACCATCGCCGCCTTCTCGCCCCGCTTCGGCGAGCACGCCATCGCCGCGTCCGGCGTGTCGCAGGGCGTCGTGCGCCAGCGTCAGCGCGGCTTCCGCCGCCATTCGCCCAAGCAGATGCTGCGGCGGAAGGAGTGGCTGCTGCTCGCGCGCGACCCGTGGCTGATGTCGCAGACCTTGATGCAGATTCTGTATCTGCTGCCGCCGGCGTTGCTGTTGTGGCGCAGTTTTCACGACAGCGCGACGGCGCTGATCGTGCTGGTGCCGGTCGTCGTCATGGCGGCCGGACAGCTCGCCGGCGGGCTGGCCTGGCTGTCGATCTCCGGCGAAGACGCGCCCGATCTCGTCGCCACCGCGCCGATCCCGGCGCGCAGCATTCTGTGGGCGAAGATCGAGGCGGTGATGATCGCGATCGCCGTCATCTTCGCGCCCTTCGTTATCGGGCTGGGCCCCGCCTCGCCGTGGGCGGCCGCCGTGGCCGGCGCCGGCGTGTTGATCGCGGCGGCGGCGGCGACCGACATCCAATTGTGCTTCCGCGTGCAGGCGCGGCGCAGCCATTTCCGCCGGCGCCAGACTTCCTCGCGCGTCGCGACTTTCGCCGAAGCGTTCTCGTCGATCTCGTGGGCTGCGGCCGCGGCATTGTTCGCCGCCGGAACATGGTTCGCGGCAATGCCGGCGCTGATTGCGCTCGCCATCATGGGCGGCGTGCGGCTGATCGCGCCGCCGCGCGACTAGGCCGCGACGCTGCGCCGCCACACCGTCATGCGCAGCACCAATGCGCCGACGATCACCCCGTTGAGGATGCTGCTGCCGATGCCGGCGGCGAAAGCCGGCGCGTAATAGCCGAAATGGTCGAAGAGCAGGCCCGCGAGCCAGCCGCCCGAGGCCATGCCCATGCCGCTGAACAGAAGCAGCGTCGGGATGCGCCACGACGCTTCCGAGGCGGGGAAGTGCTCGCGCAGCGCCAGCACGTAAGCCGGGATGATGCCGGAGAAGCCGAGCCCGAAGATGCCGGCGACCGTGAACAGGCCGGTCTCGCTCTGCGTCAGCAGGAAGCCGGTCATGGAGAGCGTCTGCGCCACCGAGCCGATCAGGACCGTGCGCAAGCCGCCGATGCGGTCGGAGATCAGGCCCCAGAGCTGACGGCTAAGAAAGGCCGTGCCGAGCAGGAGCGACAGCATCGCCGCGCCGATGGTGCGGCTGATGCCGAGGTCGCCGCAGAAGGCGACGAGATGGTTCTGCGGGATCGACATCGGAATGCAGCACAGCACGCTGGCCGCGCACAGCATCGCGAACATGACGTTGGGCGGCAGGCCGAGCACGGGCTCACGGCGCGCGCCGGGCGTTTGCGCCGTCGCAGGATGGATCACTTCCGGCGGCGGCCGCAGATAGATCAGCGCCAGCGGCACGATCACCACGATCTCGAGAAACAGATACCAGACCATCGTCTGCCGCCAGCCGACCCAGGCGATGGCGCGCTCGAACAATGTCGGCCAGATCGTCCCGGCGAGATAGGACCCGCTGGAGATCAGCGCCATCGCCGAGCCGCGGCGGCGGTCGAACCAGCGGCTGACATAGACGTAGAGCGGGGCATTGATGCCGCCGAGGCCGAGCAGGCCGATGAACAGGCCGTGACCGATCCACAGCGGCCAGTTCGGGCCGAAGCTCGAGAGCCACAGGCCGATGCCGATCATCAGCGCGCCATTGAGCACGGTCCAGCGCGTGCCGATCTTGTCGGCGACGCGGCCCATGATGATGCCGCCGATGCCGGCGCCGTACCAGGCGAGCGAACTCGCCAGCGCCGGGACGGAGCGCGAGCCGGCTTCACCGGCAATGTCGCGCAGCGCGACGATCGTGATCCAGGGCGCGCCATAGGCCATCAGCATCGCCAGCAGCGCCATTGTGGCGACGCGCCACGAGTCGCGGCTCTCGATCGACCCAGAATGTGGCTGATGCATCCTCGAATCCCGGCTGGCTCTCCCTTGTACCGTTTGCGCCGGATTTGACCACTGCGCCCCGCGCGCGGCTCGCATACATGCTGCATTGCGCCAAAATGCGCGGCGGCCGATTGCGCGGCAATTTCGTTCCCCGCCGCGGCGCCATAACGAAATTGACCGCAGGCCGTTGTGCTGCCACGCTTTCTTGACTGCCCGGATGCTTTTGCGTCGCTGCGTTCGAGCCTATATGACTGATCGCGGGCGCTTAAGACCCACCCCCGGCACAGGCCCTTCATGACGCTCCGACCCGTCAGCCTCGACGACAAATACGACCTCGGCCAGTCCCAGGTCTTCGTCACCGGTTATCACGCGCTCATTCGCGCGTTGCTGATGCAAAAGGAGCGAGACCGCCGCGCCGGCATCAACACCGGCGGTTACGTCACCGGCTATCGCGGTTCGCCGCTCGGCGGCCTCGACCAGCAGATGGTCCGCGCCGGCCGGCCGCTTGCCGCGGCCGACATCAAGTTCCAGCCCGGCATCAACGAGGAACTCGCCGCCACCGCGATCTGGGGCTCGCAGCAGGCCGAGCTGCGCGGCGAAGGCAAGTTCGATGGCGTCTTCGGCATGTGGTACGGCAAGGGCCCGGGCGTCGACCGCTCGGGCGACGTGTTCCGCCACGCCAATATGGCCGGCACGGCGAAGAACGGCGGCGTCATCGCCCTGATGGGCGACGACCACACGGCGGAATCCTCGACTACCGCGCATCAGTCCGAATTCCATTTCGTCGACGTCATGATGCCGATCCTGAACCCGGCCGGGGTGCAGGAGATCGTCGACTACGCGCTCTATGGCTGGGCCATGTCGCGCTACACCGGCACGTGGACCGCGCTCAAATGCATGCACGAGACGGTCGAGTCGACCGGCGTCATCGACGGCAGCGTCGACCGCATCAAGCTCGTCACGCCGACCGACTTCGTCATGCCCGACGGCGGCCTCAACATCCGCCTCGTCGACACCATCCTCGGCCAGGAAGCGCGCCTGCACGACTTCAAGCGCGACGCGATGCTCGCCTTCCTGCGCGCCAACCGGATCAACAAGACGATCACCTCCGGCGGCCGCAATCCGAAGATCGGCATCATCACCACCGGCAAGGCCTATCTCGACGTCCGCCAGGCGTTCGACGAGCTCGGCATCGACGAGGTCCGCTGCAACGACCTCGGCATCCGCCTGTTCAAGATCGGATGCCCGTGGCCGATCGCGCGCCAGGAGCTCGCCGAATTCGCGGCCGGCCTCGACCTCATCATCGTCGTCGAGGAAAAGCGTTCGCTGATCGAAGTGCAGGTGCGCGAGGAACTGTACGGCACCGCCAATCAGCCGGTCTGCATCGGCAAGAAGGACGAGGACGGCAACTGGCTGTTCCCGGTGAAGGGCGCGCTCGACGCCAACGACGTCGCCATCGCCATCGGCGAACGCATCCTGCGCTACATCGGCGCCAACGACGAGATCGCCGCCCACGTCGCGCGGCTGAAGTCGGCGCAGCACGCGCTTGCCGAGACGAACGACGTCGCCGTGCGCATTCCGTATTTCTGCTCGGGCTGTCCGCACAATACGTCGACGCGTGTGCCGGACGGCTCGCGCGCCTATGCCGGCATCGGCTGCCACTACATGGCGCAGTGGATGGAGCGCAAGACGCTCGGCTTTACGCAAATGGGCGGCGAGGGCGCCAACTGGATCGGCGAGGCGCCGTTCTCGAACCGCGACCACGTCTTCCAGAATCTCGGCGACGGCACCTACAACCACTCCGGCTATCTCGCCATTCGCGCCGCGATCGCCTCCGGCGTGAAGATGACCTACAAGATCCTCTATAATGACGCGGTCGCCATGACTGGCGGCCAGCAGCACGACGGTACGCTCACCGTGCCGCAGATCGCGCGCCAGGTCGCAGCCGAAGGCGCAAGCCGCGTCGTCGTCGTCACCGACGAGCCGTGGAAATATCCGGAAGATACCGACTGGCCGCGCGGGCTGACCGTGCACCATCGCGACGAACTCGATGCCGTGCAGCGCGAGCTGGCGACGGCGCCCCGC
>JBQCFB010000598.1:0-4984 GCA_051959715.1 Pseudolabrys sp. | reverse complement strand
GCCGAGCGCACGTTCCAATTGCTGCATCAGGTGACGGGGCGCGCCGGCCGCGAGGAGGGCCGCGGCGTAGGCTTCTTGCAGACGCACCAGCCGGAGCATCCGGTGATGCGCGCGCTGATCATGGGCGACCGCGAGGCGTTCTATCAGAACGAGATCGAGCAACGCGAGCGCACCGGCTATCCGCCCTTCGGGCGGCTGGCGAGCCTGATCGTGTCGGCCGGCGACAAGCACGTCGCGGAGGCCTATGGCCGCACGCTCGTCGCGCTAGCGCCGAAGGATGATGACGTGCGCGTGCTCGGCCCGGCGGAAGCGCCGATTGCCGTCGTGCGCGGCCGACACCGCTATCGCCTGCTGGTGAAGTCCCCGCGCGCTTACGACCTGTCGGGATATTTGCGCGACTGGCTTAGCCAGGCGCCGAAGACCAAGGGCAATTTGCAGCTTGAGGTCGATGTCGACCCGATGAGCTTTTTCTAAAGATCTGCACGGCCCCTCGACTGTCATGCGGCCATGACGGAGCGTTGTTATTCCGCCTTCACGTCTTTCGCATTCGCGGCATACACGACCAGCGGCGGCTTCAGTCCGGCGTTGATGAGCATGCGGCGCACGTTCGGCCGCGCCGCGGCGAAATGCACGGCGCTGCCTGCGCGCTTGATCTTGGTGACGAAGGCCACCAGCGAGCGCGCGGCGGTCGTGTCGATCAGCGGCACGTCGGCGAAATCGAGCACCAGGACGCGCGGCGCGCCGACGCGCTCGAGCACCGAGAGCACGCGCGCGGTCGCGCCGAAGAAGAATGCGCCGCTGATATGGTAGACCATGACGTCGCGGCTGGTGGCCGGCGCGGCGTCATAGCGGTTCTTCGGATCGGCCCGGTCGGCGACGTCGTCGACGCCGGCGCCCCCGGTCTCGACCTCGACCGCCTCGCCCATGCGGTGCATGAACAGAAGCGCGCCCATGACGACGCCGACGCCGATGCCGGTCATCAGGTCGACGAAGATCGTCAGCAGGAAGGTCGCGAGCAGGACGGCGGCGTCGCCGCGCGAACCGCGCAGCAGCGACCAGAACTCCTCCTTCTCCGCCATGTTCCACGACACCATCGCCAGCACGGCGCCGAGCGCGGCAAGCGGGATGTAGCCGACCAGCGGCGCGAAGATCGCAAGGAACAGGATGAGATAGCCGCAGTGGAACATGCCGGACACCGGCCCGCGCGCGCCGGAGCGCACGTTCGTCGCGGTGCGCGCGACCGTGCCGGTGACGCAGATGCCGCCGAACAGGATCGAGATGATCTGCGCGGTGCCCTGCGCGCCGAGTTCGCAGTTCGAGCGATGGCGGCGGCCGGTCATGCCGTCGGCGACGACCGCCGACAAGAGCGACTCGATGGCGCCGAGCACGGCGATGCTGACCGCGTCGGGCAGGATCGCTTGCAGCTTGGCGAGGCTGAACGCCGGCAGCGCCGGCGCGGGCAATGAGCGCGGCACCGCGCCGAACTGCGACGTCACGGTCGCGACATCGAGATGCAGCGCGAAGGCGACGAGCGAGGCGGCGGCGACCGCGATCAGAAACGCCGGCCAGGTCGGCCGCAGCTTGCGCACCAGCGCGATGATGCCGATCGACATCGCCGCCACCGCGACCGTTGCATAGTTGATCGTGCCGATGGCGGCGGCGATCGCCTCGAGCTTCGGCACCAGCGCCGACGGCTCGTGCGCGATCTTCAAGCCGAGCAGGTCCTTGAGCTGGCTCGCCGCGATGATGACGGCAATGCCGGCGGTGAAGCCGACCGTCACGGGGAAGGGGATGTACTTGATGTAGGTGCCGGCGCGTAGCAGCGCGACCGTGATCATGATCAGGCCGGCGACGATGGTGGCGAGCGCCAGGCCGTCATAGCCGTGGCGCTCGACGATGCCGGCGACCAGCCCGATGAAGGCGCCGGCCGGGCCGCCGATCTGGAAGCGGCTGCCGCCGATGAGCGAGACGATGAAGCCGCCGGCGATCGCCGTATAGAGGCCGCGTTCGGGCGACACGCCCGACGCAATCGCGATCGCCATCGACAGGGGCAATGCGACGACCGCGACCGTCAGGCCGGAAATCGCGTCGTGGCGCAGGTCGCGCCAGCCATAGCCCTCGCGGAAGACGGTGACGAGCTTGGGCGTGAACAGCTCGATGAAGCTCGGCTCGGCCGGGCGGATGGAATTGACGGACATGCGGGCGGCCGTTGGTCGGTGGGACGCGGCATTGTCGCCGCGCCGCGCCGGGCCGCCAATTCAGGGATAGCCCTTAGTTGCCTGTGGAATAAGCCGGGCGCCCGACATTCATTCGGGCATCTCGTCGTGCTTTACACCCGGCTGGAGCAGCACGGTCGCCGCCGCGGCGAAAATGAGCGCGAAGCCGATCGTGTCGGTCAGGTTCGGCCGCTCGCCGCTGATCACGGCCGAGCCGATGACGCCGACCACCGGCACCAGCAGCGTGCCGATCGACGCCGTCATGGTCGGCAGTTTGTCGACCACGACGAACCAGACGAAATAGATCAGCCCCATGCCGATCAGGCCGTTATAGGCGATCCAGATCAGCGTCGCGGTAGGCACCGGCCCGGGCTGCGGCAGGCCGTGAAAGACCAGCATGCCGGCGACGATCATCAGCCAGCCGAGCAGGAGCTGCCACGCGGTGGCGGCGAGCGTCGGGACCGGGATCTGCGCCGCCTTCAGATAGATCGTCCCCGCCGCCCAGAACCATGCGCAGGCGAGCGCGAACAGCGCGCCGAGCGGCAGCCCCTGCTCGAACAGCGGACCGATCAGGATGACGAGCCCGAGCGCGCAGAGGACGAGCGCGGCGAGCTTCACGCCGGTCAGCTTTTCCTTCAGCACGAACCAGGCCAGCACCGAGGCCCAGATCGGCATCGAATAGGCGATCACCACGGCGCGCGAGGTCGTGCCGTAGACCTGCGAATAGGCCGAGCAGACATTGAAGATGCCGACATTGAAGAAGGCGGCGATGGTCAGCTTCCACCAGGCGCCGCGCGGCACCGACAGGTTGGTGCGGCTCACCGCGGCGGCGATCATCAGCACCAGCGCGCCGAGGCCGATGCCGACGACGCGCAGCGACCAGGGCGACAGGTCGTGCAGGATCACGCGCGTCGCGATCCAGTTCATGCCCCAGGCGACGCCCATGAGCACGACGAGCAGGCGCGCGCCGGTCGAGACGCTCTGACCCGTCTCGTTCACGCCCGTGCTCCGCGCAGCGCCGGCAGCAGCAGCACGCAGGCGGCGGCGCCGAAGATCAGCACGAATCCGGTGACGTCGGTCAGCGTCGGCCGCTCGTGCAGCAGGATGACCGAGCCGATGACGCCGATCACCGGCACCAGCAGCGAGCCGATCGACGCGGTGACCGGGGACAATCGCCCGGCGATCGACCACCACAGGAAATGCGCAAAGCCTGTGCCGATGATGCCGACGAACAGGATCGCTTCCCAGGTCCCGAGCGACAGGCTGACGCGCGGCAGGCCCTCGAATACGAACGTACCGGCGGCGATGAACACGAAGCCGAACACGAGCTGCCAGGCGGCGGTGGCGAGCGGCGGCACCGTGGATTTCACCCATTTGAGATAGACGGTCGCGCCGCCCCACGCCCAGGCGCAGCCGAGCGCGAGGAACACGGTCGACGGCACGCCCTGTTCGAACAGTGGCCACACCAGGATGGCGAGGCCGACGGCGCAGAGCGCGATGGCGGTCCAGCGCAGCCTGTCGAGCCGCTCGCCGAGCAGGACGCAGCTCATGATCGTGGTCCAGATCGGCATCGAGTAATTGAGGATGACGACCCGCGACGTCGCGCCATTGGCTTGCGCGAAGGCCGACAGGATCTGGAACAGCGCGACGTTGAGGAATCCGGCGACCATCACGTGGATGCGCTGGCCGCGCGGCACTTTCAGCGTGTGTCCGGTGATCAGCGCCGCGGCGATCAGCGTGCAGGCGGCAAGGCTCGAGCCGAAGAAGCGCAGCGTCCAGGGCGTGGCGCCATGCAGCGCAATGGCGCCGGCGATCCAGTTGCCGCCCCAGGCGAAGGCCAGCAGAAAGACGAGGCTCCTGTCGCGCCCGGTGACCTCGGCGGTATCGCGCGCCTGCAGCATTGTTCGAGGTTTCCGGCCGGGGAAGGGGGACGCGCCCGCGCGAATCTCGCGACGCGGGCGGGCCACGCTAACCGCTGCGGCGCGGCCATGCGAGGCATGGCTCGCATGCGGGCGTCGGACCGTGCCGGGCCGCGGCGCGACATGCGCCGCCTTGCCGCAGAGGCCCGGGTGGTGCGGTGGAACCGGCGGCCGTTGTTGCGCCGCGATTGCCGCTGTGTTAGCAACCCCTCGATTTCGCGAGGGGCGCTGCGGGGCTTTGACGCGCGTCCTCGCCAGATCGGAATTCCTCCTTGAATTCCAGAAGGTTGCGCCGCCGTTCATCGACGGTGCCCGGCCTTGATGAGTTAGAAGAAAAACGAGCGTCCAGTGGCAGGCGAAGACCCTCTCATTTCCGGCATGGCAGGCCGTTACGCGCACGCGCTGTTCGAGCTCGCGCGCGAGGCCAAAGCGACCGATGCCGTCAAAACCGATCTCGACCGCTTCAACGCCCTGATGGCGGAAAGCGAAGACCTCACGCGCCTCGTCCGCTCGCCCGTGTTCGGCGTCGACGAGCAGCTCAAGGCCTTGTCGGCGATCCTCGAAAAGGCCGGCATTTCCGGCCTCGCGGCGAACTTCCTGCGCGTCATCACCACCAATCGCCGGCTGTTCGCGGTGCGCGACATGATCCGCGCCTACCGCGCGCTGGTCGCCCGCCACAAGGGCGAGGTGCACGCGCAGATCACCGTTGCCGAACAGCTCAACGCCAATAATCTCGACGCGCTCAAGGGCGCGCTCAAGAACGTCACCGGCGGCAAGGACATCGACCTCGACGTCAAGGTCGACCCGGCCATCATCGGCGGCCTGATCGTCAAGGTCGGCAGCCGCATG
>JBQCFB010000597.1:0-2199 GCA_051959715.1 Pseudolabrys sp. | reverse complement strand
CGGCGCGTCATGGCGCCGGTGTGCCAATGCTCGAGCTGGCGGCCGGTAGTGAGAATGAACGGGAAGTCGTGGTCCGGAACCTCGTTCGGCGGCAGCACCTTCGCCGCCACCAGCTTGGCGAAGCCGCCCGGACGCGGGAAGCCCTTGTCGAACACGACGTCGCGGCCCGGCTTGTCGGGCGCGTCGACCGGATAGGTCACGGCGCTTTCGCGCGCGACGCGCTCCCAGGTGATGTTGTCGAGCGAGGGCATCAGCGAGGCCATCTCGGTGAAGATTTCCTCGGGACCCTTGTAATTCCAACCGAGGCCCATGCCGCGGCCGATCTCCTGGATCAGCCACCAGTCGTGACGCGCATCGCCTGGCAGCGGCAGCGCCTGCCGGCCCATCTGCACCTGACGGTTGGTGTTGGTGACGGTGCCGTCCTTCTCCGGCCAGGCAGACGCCGGCAGGATGACGTCGGCATAGACGGCCGTCTCGGTGAGGAAGAGGTCCTGCACCACGAGATGTTCGAGATGCGCCAGCGCCTCGCGCGCGTGATTGAGGTCGGGGTCGGACATCGCCGGGTTCTCACCCATGACGTACATGCCCTTGATCGTGTCCGCGTGGATCGCGTCCATGATCTCGACCACCGTCAGTCCCTTCTTCGGCGGAAGCTTGGTCTGCCAGGCCTTCTCGTACTTGGCACGGATCTCCTCGTTCTCGACCGACTTGTAGTCGGGGAAGAACATCGGGATGAGGCCCGCGTCCGATGCGCCCTGCACGTTGTTCTGTCCGCGCAGCGGATGCAGCCCCGTGCCGGGACGACCGATCTGACCGGTAATCAGCGACAGCGCGATCAGGCAGCGCGCATTGTCGGTGCCGTGCGTGTGCTGCGACACGCCCATGCCCCAAAAGATGATGGCGGCCTTTGCGCGCGCATAGGTGCGCGCCACTTCACGCAGCGTGTCGGCCTCGATGCCGCAGATCGGCGCCATCTCCTCCGGCGTGAACTCCTTGACGCTCTCGGCGAAGGCCGGAAAGCCCTCGACATAAGTCTGGATGTACTGCTGGTCGTAGAGCTTCTCTTCGACGATGACGTTGAGCATGGCGTTGAGCATGGCCACGTCGGCGCCGTTCTTGAACTGCATCATGCGCCAGGCGTGGCGCTTGAGCGCCTGACCGCGCGGATCCATGACGATCAGCTTCGAGCCCCGCTTGGCCGCCTGCTTGAAGAAGGTGGCGGCGACCGGATGGTTCTCGGTCGGGTTTGAGCCGATGACGATGATGACGTCGGAGTTCTTCACCTCGTTGAATGTGGCCGACACCGCGCCCGAACCGACGCCTTCCATCAGCGCGGCGACCGACGAGGCGTGGCAGAGCCGCGTGCAGTGGTCGACATTGTTGGTGCGGAAGCCGACGCGGACGAGCTTCTGGAACAGATAGGCTTCCTCGTTCGAGCCCTTCGCCGAGCCGAAGCCGGCGAGCGCGTCCGCGCCGTCGCGGTCGCGGATCGTCTTGAGGCCGGAGGCCGCCTTCGCCAACGCCTCTTCCCAGGTCGCCTCGCGGAAATGCGTCCACGGATTCATCGGGTCGATGAATTCGTGCGGCACCTTCGGCACGCCTTCCTTGCGAATCATCGGTTTGGTCAGGCGCTGCGGATTGTGCACGTAGTCGAAGCCGAAGCGGCCCTTCACGCACAGGCGGTTCTCGTTCGCCGGGCCGTTGCGGCCGATGACGGAGATGAGCTTGTCGTCCTTGATCTGGTAGGTGAGCTGGCAGCCGACGCCGCAATAGGGGCACACGGAGTGCACCTCGCGGTCTGGGAATTCGCTGCGCACCTGGTTGTCGTTGAGCAAGGTCGCCGGCATCAGCGCGCCGGTCGGGCAAGCTTGCACGCATTCGCCGCAAGCGACGCACGTCGACTGGCCCATCGGATCGTCGAAGTCGAACACGATCTTCTCGGTGTGGCCGCGGCCGGCCATGCCGATGACATCGTTGACCTGCACTTCGCGGCAGGCGCGGACGCAGAGATTGCATTGGATGCAGGCGTCGAGATTGACGCGCATCGCCGGGTGCGAGGCGTCGAGCTCGGGCACGATCTCGCGCTCGCGCTTGGGGAAGCGGCCGTCGGCGACGCCCTGGCGCTTCGCGGTCTTCCAGAACTCCGACTCGGGATCGTGCGCGACCTCGATCGCCGGCTGGTCGGTGGCGAGCAGTTCG
>JBQCFB010000596.1:0-12680 GCA_051959715.1 Pseudolabrys sp. | reverse complement strand
TTGATAAAAAGGAAGTCTCTGGGCAAGAGTTTATTCTCGATCAGTTGCAGTCAATAGCGTCCGGCATTCAGCGACTATCGACTGCGCAGTCCAAAGGAATTATGCGACCAATCGCGCTTGTCTCCCGTGGCGACATAAATGCATGTATGCAAGGCGTGACCGTTGATGAAGCGGAGGCTCTTGCGGAATCCGTTAGGGCTCTAGACGGCGTGGATGATGTTGCAATCGACAATCGATCGCCAACTCATCAGCATATTGCAGTGAAGCTAAAGCAGCCTGACAACGAAGCGCCAGAAGACGTCTTGGCCTTATTGAGTCCTCGCTCGAGAAATATCCGCGGAATGCGCAACGGAAGATTCATAGAGTTGTTCAAGAAGCCTCCACGACAAAGTGGAGGTGGAGCCAAAAGAACGTGATCATGCCGCACTCGACGCGCAAGTGCATCGCTTGCGCGCTGGCCGTGCTGAAGAACAAGCACGTCGAGATGCCAAGTAGGAAGCACGATAATTTGCCGTTGTAGATTGGGAGAGCTCAATGCTGCGGCCGCTGGTGTTTGGCCTCTTGCTCCTGATCTCCGCGCCCGCCTTCGCCTTCGATGGCGAGAATCTCCTCGTCACGATGCCGCAGGGCTACAAGGTCGGCTTCCAGCAGAAGAACGGAGCCAAGCAGATCACCGAGATGGTGCCGGCGGGCGAGACCGTCGAGGGCTGGACCGAGATGGTCACCGTGCAGGTGTTCGGCGGCCTCAAGGGCGTGACGCCGGACCAGTTCCGCGACCGCATGGTGCAATCGTGGAGCGGCGCGTGCGCCAATGCGGTGGCCGGGCCGCCGACGCGCGCGGTCGAGAACGGCTACGCGATCGCCTTCTGGATGATGAGCTGTCCGCTCAACAAGCAGACCGGCAAGCCGGAGACGACCTGGTTCAAGGCGATCCAGGGCAATGACAGCGTCTATGTCGTGCAGAAGGCGTTCAAGTTCGATCCGTCGCAGGACCAGATCGTGCAGTGGACGCTGTATCTGAAAAAGATCGCGGTGTGCGACACGCGCGTCGCGGCGCGAGCCTGTCCGCCCGGCCTGAAATAGGCCGGGCGCCGCGCCGGCCTCACTCCTTGATCGTCATGTACACGACGCGCATGAAGGCCTTCGCCTGCTGCTCGTTCGCCTTCATCCTGGCGTCGAAGTCGGCGAAGGGCTTCGCCGCATAGACGTCGTCGAGGCTCTTGCCGTCCTTGACCAGCGCCGCCATGCGGTCGCGCGCGGCGACCATCATGGCGCGGTAGTCGGCGAGCTGCGCCTTCGTCGCCAGCGGCCCGTGGCCGGGCACGATCTTCGACTGGTCGTTGGTCAGCGCGAGATAGGCGTCGGCCGCGGCGATGACGCCCTTGATGCTGCCGCCGTTGAGGAAGTCGATGTTCGGATAGCGCTCGTTGGTGAAGGTGTCGCCGGTCGACAGCACATTGGCGTCGGCGAAGAACACGTAGGTGTCGCCGCCCGTGTGCGCATTGGCCGGGTGCTTGAGCGCGGCGCTGCGGCCCTTGATCTCCAGCGTCGTGGCGTCGGTGTAAGTTTTCGCCGGCAGTCCGCCACCCTCGACCGGCGGCACTTTCACGCCGGTCGTGTTGCTGGTGGTGCCGGCGGCGAGCATGGCGCGCTCGTTGACGTGGCCGACGACGGTCGCGCCCTCGGCGGCGAAGGCGGCGTTGCCGCCGGTGTGGTCGCCGTGATGATGCGTGTTGACGAGGAACGCCACCTTGTTCGGCGTCACCGCGGCGATCGCGGCCTTGAGCTTGTCGTGCATCGGCGCGAACTGGCCGTCGACCATGATGATCGCGTCGTCGCCGACCGCGACCGTGACGTTGCCGCCGGCGCCTTCCAGCATGAAGGTCTTGTGGCCGAGATCGGTGGTGACGACGTTGATCTTGGCGAAGTCCGGCCCGACCGGCGGCGTCGGCGCGGTCTGCGCCAGCGCCGGGGCGGTGAGGGTGAAAAAGGCCAGCGCGGCGATGGCGAATTTGGGCATGGTGTCGCTCCCCCTTGTCCGGCGCTCCGCGGCGGGGCGCCTGTCGCAGTGAAACCGCGCGCGGGCGCGAAAAGTCCCGCTCCGCGGCGGAACGGCGCAGCGCCGGCTCGCGTCCGGCGGCTGCCGGCCCGTCTTACCGCAACCATGCGTTGCCGTAAGTATCGGAACTTACTACATTTTCGCGTTCGGACGCGAGGTGCGGCAACCAAGCCTTAATCATATTCGTCGCAAGGTCGGGTTGTTTTCCAAGGCCCGCCCGTGAAATTCCAATTTCCGCGCAATCCCTGGTTCGACCGGCTGGCCATCGTCGCGATGGCCGGCGCGAGCCTGTTCGGTGTCGGCGTGCTGGCGCTGTCGCCGCATGACGCGAACGCCGCCGTGGCGGTCGTCTATGCGCCGTGGACGTCGTCGCGCGACGCGCTCGTGCGCGCGGCGGAGGCGGGCGCCCGCTTCGTGCGCTTCGGCGCCGTGCCCTTCATCGTCGTTGTGGTGCCGGAGCGGCCCGACTACGCGGCCCGCGCGCGCGCCGGCGGCGCGCTTCTGATGCTCGATCCGCAGGCGCTCGCCGCCTGCCTGCCAGGAGAGACGCGCTCGTGATCGCCGACGATCTCGAAGGTTTCCAGCGCACGGTGACGCGGGTGCTGCTCGCGCTCGCCGCCGCGCACGTGCCGATCGTCGCGGCCATCGCCGCGCTGCGCGGGCAGAACGTCATCGCCCTCGCGCTCATCGCCGCCGCCTTCGCCGCCGTTCCGGCGCTGATGTACCGCGCCGGCCGCCCGCTCGAGACGGTCGGCGGCATGCTCGGCGTGGCGCTGGTGGCGCAGACCTCGCTCGCCGTCTACGTGATGCGCGGGCACGCCTGGCAGGTCGAAACGCATTTCTACTATTTCGCCGTGCTGGCGCTGCTGCTCGGCTTCTGCTCGTGGCGCATTCTCGTCTTCACCGCCGGCCTCATCCTTGTCCATCATCTGACGCTCGACACGTTCCTGCCGGCGGCGATCTATCCCGGCGGCACCGACATCGGCCGCGCGCTGGTCCATGGCGGCGTCGTCATCGTCGAGACGGCGATGCTGGTCGCCATCGGCACGGCGCTGCGCGAGGCTTTTGCGCGCGCCGATGCCGCCCGCCGCCGCGCCGAAGTGGCGGGCGACGATTTGCGCCGCGCCGGCGAGGCGCGCGAAACGGTCATGACCGCGCGCGCCGAAACCGCCGAGCGCACGCGCTCGCTTCTCGACAGCTTCGATGCCGCCATGGCCGCCTCGATCGGCACGCTGCACGAGGCGTCTGCCGCGCTCGAGGCCGATACGGACCGCCTCAACCAGCTTGCGACCGCCGCGAGCGTCCAGGTCATCACGATTTCCGCGGCCTCCGAAGAGACCGCCAACCGCGTCGGGCTTGCCGCGCACAGCGGCGAGGAGCTTGCCGCGACGATCGACCAGGTCGGCGCCAGCGCCGAGCATTCCTCGCAGCTCGCGCTCGCGGCCGTGGCGCGCGCCGACAATGCGACGCAGACGATGGGCGAACTCGCCTCGGTCGCGGCCGAGATCGGCGCGGTGACGGCGCTGATCAGCGGCATCGCGGCGCAGACCAATCTGCTCGCGCTCAACGCCACGATCGAAGCGGCGCGCGCCGGCGAAGCGGGGCGCGGCTTCTCGGTGGTGGCGCAGGAGGTCAAGGCGCTGGCGGCGCAGACGGCGCGCGCGACCTCCGACATCGCCGCGCGCGTCGATGCGCTCCAGGCGGCCGCCGGGCGCTCGGTCACCGCGATCGAGGAGATCTCCGCCAGCATTCGCGACCTGAAGGACGTGGCCGCCAATATCGCCCAGGCCGTCACCGAGCAGGGCATGGCGGCCCGCGACATCGCCGGCAACGTCGCCTCCGCCGCGACCGGCGTCGGTCACGTGCGCAATTCGATGGCCGAGATCGAGCGCGTCCTTGCGTCCAATGCCGAAGCCGTCGGCACGATCAGCCGCGCCGCCGGCGACGTCGCCGAGCAGACCGGGACGATCCGCGCGCGGGTCCTCGGCTTCGCCGGCGACATTCAACGCCTGCGCGCCTGACGCAGCCGGAAAGGAAAGAGCGATGACTCCCGACGAGATGAAGTTGGTGCGCCTGTCCTTCGTCAAGGTGATGGGCATCAAGGCGACCGTCGGCCGCCTGTTCTACGACCGGCTGTTCACGATCGCGCCGGCCGTGAAGCCGATGTTCAAGGGCGATCTCGACGCGCAGTCCGCCAAGCTGATGTCGACGCTGGCGGTGGCGATCGGCATGCTCGACAAGCCCGACCTGCTCAACAGTACGCTGGCCGGTCTGGCCAAGCGGCACGCCGGCTACGGCGTGCGCGACGAGCACTATGACAAGGTCGGCGAGGCGCTGCTGTGGACGCTGGAGCAGGGGCTCGGCGCCGATTTCACGCCGCAGGTCGGGGTGGCCTGGGCGTCGCTCTATGCCGATGTCGCCGCCGCGATGCGCGGTGCGGCTGCCGGCGGGCGGGCCGTGGCGTAAGCCTGCCCCCGGGCCCCTGTAAATCTTCGTGAAGGCCTTTGTGCGAGGGTGCCGGCCGTGCTGGGCGCACCTGCGCGGGGTGTCACATGAAGCGATGGTGGGCGGCGGTCGCCAATAGCTGGAACGGCATCCTGGCCTGTGCCCGGAGCGAGGCCGCGTTCCGGGAGGAAATCGCGCTGCTCGTCATCGCCATCCCGGCGGCGATGGTGCTCGCGGCCGACCCATGGAAGCGCGCGCTGCTCCTCGCGCCCATCGTTCTCCTGCTGGTGGTCGAACTGCTCAACACGGCGATCGAGAAGCTGTGCGACCGCATCACGAGCGAGATCGATCCGGCCATCGGCCGCATCAAGGACATGGGCTCGGCCGCGATCGGCGTGACGCTGATCGCGACGGCGGCGCTGTGGGTGTGGGCGGTGGTGAGTTGCGTCGGAATGTAGAGCGTCGCCGAGACGCGGGCCGCGAACGTCATATCCTTTGGACTACAGCGTCCTGATCTCGATCTGCTTCAGTTTCTTCGCCTTCGTTTTCAGCGACCCGTCGACGCAAACGAGCGGTGCGCGCTCGCGCTCGGCCAGCGCGAGATAGAAACAGTCGTAGATCGGGTGACCCAGATCGAGTGATAGTTCGAGTGCGCGCAGACGCAGGTCCTCGATGGGGATGAGCGCGTCGAAGGCAAGCAGGATTGTCCGGATGGCATCCAGCGCGTCCTGCCTGGCGAATCCGTCGCGGCGCACGGCTTTCCACAGCGCGTTCCCGACCTCCGCAGCGATAAGCGACGGCGCGATCAGACCGCCCTCGGCCTGCAGGGAGCGAGCGTTCGGGGAGCCCGGTTCGCTCAGGACCCATTTGACCGCAACGCTGGCATCGACGACGAGCGTCACCGATAGGGCTCGTCGTTGTCGCGATCTTCGCGAATGTCTTTGGTCGAGTCGCCGGAGATTCTGCCGATGCGGGCGCGGAGACGGTCCAACTCGGCCCAGACTTCTGCCTTGCTCGGTTGTACGGCGGCTTCGATTATCTCGAGCGCAGTTTCGCTCACCGATGCGCCCTTCGCCTTGGCTTTCGCCTTTAGGCGGCTGGCGGTTTCGTTTTTGACGTTGCGGATTAGGATGTCGACCATAGCGGTCTCTCCATTGATATCAATATGATATCACGTCAGGGCGCCTGCCGCAAGGCCAAACCCTCGCGCGCCTAATTTCACCGCCACCCGCCGCCGCCATTCGCATAGACCGTATCGCCGGTCATGAACTCGCAGGCGTCCGAGCACATGAAGACGACGAGCTCGGCGATCTCCTCGGCCTTACCGAAGCGGCCCATCGGGATGTCGCCGAGCATCTTCGCCTTCAATTCGGGCGAGGTCGCCGCCGCGGCGGCGAAGGCCGTGTCGATCGGCCCGGGCGAGATCGACAGGCAGCGGATGCCTTGACTGGCGAATTCGCGCGCCACTCCCATCGTCATCGTGTTCACCGCGCCCTTGGCCGCGGCGTAATGCACCGAGGTGCCGGGCCCGCCGCGCTTCACGGCCATCGAGGCGACGTTGACGATGACGCCGAACTTGTTCTCGAGCATGTGCGGCAGCACGGCCTGCATCGCCCAGAACGTCCCCTTGAAATTGAGGTCGAAGGTGCGCTCGATCAGGTCGTCGTCGATGTCGAGGAATTTCGAGCGCTTGAGCGCCGATCCCGCCGAATTGAACAGGAAGTGGATGCGGCCGAACTCGTTGAGCGCGAGCTCGATCATGTCGTTGATGGCGGCGCGCTTGGTCACGTCGATGGTCAGCGCCAGCGCCTTGCCGCCGGCATTCGTCTTCGCATTCTGCGCGTCGATCATCTCGGAGGTCTGCTCGACGCCCTTCTCGTTGACGTCGGTGCAGACGACATTGGCGCCCTCGCGCGCGAAGGCGAGCGCTGCGGCGCGGCCGATGCCGCTCGCAGCGCCGGTGATGACGACGGTCTTGCCGTGGAAATAGTCGGGCGTCTTGGGCATGGCGGGGCCTTCTGGGAGGGAAGCGGCGGGGAGGGGATTATAGCGGGGGCGACCCGCCCGTCACCCTGAGGTGCGCGCCGCAAGGCGCGCCTCGAAGGGTCTCTGAGTCAGAGGTCCTTCGAGGCTCGCTTCGCTCGCTCCTCAGGACGACGGGAGAGAACCGGGCCGCTTGCGTTGAGCGCCAGGAACACCGCCTCATCGCGAACGAAGAGGAGCCCCCATGCCCAAGCCCATCGAATACGCCGATGCCTCGCCCGCTGTGCGCGCCGTCTATGACGACATCAAGCGCTCGCGCGGCGTGCCGGACGTGAACAATTTCTGGAAATACCTGGCGCACGATCCGGCGACGCTCAAGCGCACCTGGGAGTCGATCAAGGAGATCATGGCGCCCGGCGCGCTCGATCCGCTGACGAAGGAGATGATCTATCTCGCGGTCTCCGTCACCAATGGCTGCGGCTACTGCATCGCCAGCCACACGGCGGCCGCGCGCAAGGCCGGCATGAGCGACGCCATGTTTGCCGAGGTGATGGCCGTCACCGGCATGGCCAACGAAACCAACCGGCTGGTCAACGGATACCGGGTGCCGATCGACGCCGCCTACAACACCTGACACGTTGCGGGTGGGGCGCCGCCCGTGGCATGGTCCGGTCCGTCAGTGGGGCGCGCACAAGAACAAAACAAGCGCGGTTGCGTGGGGGACTCAGGCGATGATGCTCGATCGCACGGTATTGATGCGCGTTTTGTGCGTGGCGCTGGTGGCCGGCGTCATGCTGCCGGTGGGAACCGCCGTGTTTCCCTATGTGAGCCACGCCCTCGACGGCAGCCAGTTCCAGGCGCTTGAAGCCGTCTTCACGGCGACCGTCGGCTACGGCCTCTACGCGCTGATCGGCTGAACTTCCGACCTACTGGTTCTTCTGCGGCGCGGTCGCAGGCTGCGCGGCGTTCTGGCCGCCGTTCTGCTGCGGCGGCGTGGCGTCGGTCTTCTGCGGCTGCTGCTGGCGCGTCGCGCCCGGCGGGTTCTTCGGATTGGGCGCGTCGTTCTTCGGCCCCTGACCGGTGGTCTGGGCCTTGCCCTGTTCCTTGGTCTGCGTCTCGGACGGCGGCACGTTCTGCGCCTGCTGCGACGAGGACGACGACGCGGTGGCGGGCGCTACCGTCTCGTTGCGCTGGCTGTTCAGTCCGTAGAAGAACACGAACAGGATGACGGCGATCAGCGCGCCGACGAGCGTCATCTGCGCGCCGGTCGCCGGCGCGCGCTCGCTGTCGCGGACATGCACGCCGCTGTCGACAATCTCGGGCTCGGGATTCTTCTCTGGCAAACGTGTCGGCATGGCGCGGTCTCCGCGGGAAAAAGGGAAGCCCCGGCGCGCTGTGCATTCGCGCCGGGGCCGACGTCACATCACACTTACTTGCCCGCCGGGGCCGGCGTCGCCGGCGAAGCGGGCGGCGTGGCCGGACGCGGCGTCATCGCGCCGCCAGCCGGAGCCGAGCCGGTCGTGGTCGCGGCCGGATTGTTCGGCGCGTTGCTCGCGGTGTTGGTGCCGCTGCCGTTCCAGCCGCCGATGAGCACGAAGACGACGAGGATCAGAACGGCGATGCCGGCGATCCAGCCCCACATCGCGCCGCCGCTCGACGTGTCGTCGCGCAGCACGGGGTCGCGGAATCGCGGGTCGGTCGGCGGATCGGTGTAACGGGGATCGGTCATGAAGGCCTCCTTGGTTCCCGACGCCTCTGGGGCGTCCCGTCGGAGGGGAAAACCCGTGAGTGCGCCTGCCGGTTCCTTCAACAGGCCGCGAAGGGAACCTGTCGTTGCAGCGCAAGAGGTTTGCTATAGGTCTCGGCCCCGTCGCCGGAACTTTCCGAATGACCCGCTTCGCCGTCGCCGCCGCACCGGTCGTTTTCGTGCTGCTGTGGAGCACAGGCTTCATCGGTGCGCGCTATGGCCTGCCGTATATCGAGCCAATGACGTTCCTCGGCGTGCGCATGCTGTTCGTCGTGGCGATCATGCTCGTCTTCGCGCTTGCGAGCGGCGCGCGCTGGCCAGATTTGCATGAGGCGGGACACAGCCTTGCGGTCGGCGCAATGGTGCACTTCCTCTATCTCGGCGGGGTGTTCGTGGCGATCAGCCAGGGCGTGCCCGCCGGCATCTCGGCGCTCCTGCCGGGCCTGCAACCGATCCTGACCTCGACCATCGCCAGCCGCTTCATGGGCGAGACGGTGACGCGGCAGCAATGGCTCGGCCTCGCGCTTGGCCTCGTCGGCGTCGTGCTCGTTCTGCATGACCGCTCGATTGTTGTCGCCGGCACGCCGCTCGGCTGGGCGGCGAGCGTGGTCTCGCTCGTCGGCATCACGCTCGGCACGCTCTATCAGAAGCGCTTCTGTGGCGGCATCGACTGGCGCGCCGGCAACACCGTGCAATATGCCGGCGCGGGCGTGCTGTTCTGGCTGTCGGCCTTCGCCTTCGAGACGCGCGTCATCCACTGGACCGGCGAACTGGTGTTCGCCATCGCCTGGCTGGTGCTGGTCCTGTCGGTGGCCGGCGTCGCGCTGATGTATTGGCTGATCCGCCGCTCCGCGGCGACCGGCTTCGCCAGCCTGTTCTATCTCGTGCCGGCGGTGACGGCGCTGATGGCCTACGGACTGTTCGGCGAGAAGCTCGACCACGTCTCCGTGCTCGGCATGGTCATCTGTGCGGTCGGCGTCGTGCTGGCGAACCGCGGCGCCGCGAAGCGCGCCTAGCCCTTCGGCTTGAGCACCATCTGCGTCTGCGTGACGATGGCGCAGAGCCGGCCGTCGTTCCGCGTCACTTTTGTCTGGAGCACGATCGTCGATTTGCCGACGTGCAGGGGCGTGCACTCGGCCTTGGCGACGTCGCCGACCGGGACCGGCGCAAAGAAATTGGTCTTGCTCTCGATCGTCGTCGTGCCGTGGCCGGGCGGCAGGTTGGCCGTCGCGCAGGTGCCGCCAAGATTGTCGGCGAGCGCCATGATCGCGCCGCCGTGCATGATGTTGTGGCGGTTGTTGAGATCCTCGCGCATCGGCAGCTCGGCCGTGACCTTGTCCGGCGAGGTGTGCGTGATCTTCAGCCCGAGGAAGTTGGCGAAGGGCGGCTGCTGGAAGGCGCGGTCGTTCATGGGGCTCTGCGGTTCGTTCGGGTCGAGGGCCAACGCCGTCGGGCGCGCGCCGATGGAAGGCCAAGTTCGATCATGGCTCGCCGCCGGGGGCAAGGGAGCAGGCGTGTGGCGGCGGCGTGCTACACGGAAAACTTGTGCGACTGACGGGAGCGTGCGATCCTGCCGGCTCGTTCACTCCGCACGGAGTTGCGCATGCGGCTTGAGAGCGCTGTCGTTCCGCTTTTCGAGCATCCGGTGGACGACATCCTGTCGGCATTGCCCGGGCCGCAGTCACCGTTGTGGGAGCGCGCGACGTTCCGTCAGCGCGTCTTCGACGTTCACGGCGCCTCGCGCTCGATCGTGTTCAACTGGCTCGACAATGCGTGGCGCCCGAGCCAGCCTTTCGTCGTCCTGCGCGGAGACAATCTGCCCGCCGATCTGACGCATGCCGTAGCGGATTGCGCGGACGCGCTCGAGCGCTATTTCGACGGCAAGGTCGCCAAGCTCATGCTGGCGGAGGTCAAGCCGAATGCGTCGGTCGCGCCGCATCGGGACGCCGGCGCTCTCGTGTTCGGCCATCGCTGCCATCTGCCTGTCGACACCAATGACGAGGTCTCCTTCATCGTCGACGGCCACGACTTCAAGCTTCAGGCGGGCACCGTCTACGAGTTCGACAATACGCGGATGCACGCGGTCGAGAACCGCAGCGGCCGCCGGCGTGTTCACCTGATCTGCGACATCATGCCGGCGAGCCGCCTAAGGTGAAATCGCGGCATCGCGAATGATTCTGTCGCTGGCGCACAAATTCGTCTTCGTCAAAGGCCTGAAGGTGGCCGGCACCAGCGTCGAGATGGCGCTCGCCGGCATCTGCGGGCCCGACGACATCGTCGCGCCGATTATCCCTGTCGACGAACAGGCGCGGCTGCGCAACGGCGCCGCGTGCCGGAACTACGCGGTGGATCACAGCTTCGAGCCGGGTTATCTCGCGCTATTGGCGAAGGCGAGCGGGCCGGAACTGGCGGCGCTACGGCCGCCGAAGCAGATCTATTACAATCATATGCCGCTCGCGGAAATCGAACGGCGCTACCAGCGCCCGCTCGACGATTTCCGGATTGTCTGCGCGGAGCGCTCGCCCTACGCCAAGTTGATCTCCTGGCTGAACATGAACGAGAGCATGTCCGCGTATCGGACGGGCGGCATCATGCGAGGCGAGCCGTCGCGGCTGCAGGGCGCGTTCGACCGGCTTCAGGAGCGCGGCAATATCGGCGTGGTGAAGAATATCGGGCTCTACAGGACCGGGGAGGGCGCGCTCACCGCCGAAGTGCTGCGCTACGAAACGCTGCAACAGGATTTCGACGCCTTCGTGCGCGGGCTCGGCTGTCCCGCGGTGCCGCTGCCGCATGCCAAGAAGGGGCTGATGTCGGATACGCTCGATCCGCGCGCCGTCTTTCGCCGCGATCAGCTCGACGCGATCAACGCCGCCTACGACGACGAGTTCGCATTCTTCGGCTATCCCCGGATCTGACCATCCGGAAAGACGAAGGCGCGGACGTTTCCGCCCGCGCCTCCGGTCCGACATTGTCGGCGTGTTCTAGTCGCGCGGCTGCGGCACGATGCGGATATAGGGCCGCGGCGCCTTGAAGCCGGCGGGGTAGATCTTCTTGGCCTCGTCGTCGCTGACCGAGCCGGAGATGATCACGTCCTCGCCCTGCTTCCAGTTGGCCGGGGTCGAGACGCGGTGCTTGGCGGTGAGCTGGAGCGAGTCGAGCACGCGCAGCACCTCGTCGAAGTTGCGGCCGGTCGACATCGGATAGACGAGGATCAATTTGATCTTCTTGTCCGGGCCGATGATGAAGACGTTGCGCACCGTCTGGTTGTCGTTGGCGGTGCGGCCTTCCGAGGTGCCGCCGGTCGCGGCCGGCAGCATGCCATAGGCCTTGGCGACTTTGAGGTCGGTGTCGCCGATCATCGGAT
Source organism: Pseudolabrys sp. (assembly GCA_051959715.1). Classification (GTDB taxonomy): domain Bacteria; phylum Pseudomonadota; class Alphaproteobacteria; order Rhizobiales; family Xanthobacteraceae; genus Pseudolabrys. Next base: position 1,082 of record JBQCFB010000596.1, on the reverse strand, counting down.
AGTTCGGCGCAAAGCCGACGACGTCCTTGATGTCGACCGCCCATTTGGCGTGGTTGGTGACGGGATCGACGGACAGGCCGATGATCTTGGCGTTGCGCTTGTCGAATTCCGGCTTGAGGCGCGCCATGGTGCCGAGCTCGGTCGTGCAGACCGGCGTGAAGTCCTTCGGGTGCGAGAACAGCACGCCCCAGGAATTGCCGAGCCATTCGTGGAAGCGGATCTTGCCCTCGGTGGTTTCGGCCTCGAAATCCGGTGCAGTATCGCCAATCGCCAAAGTCATCGCAGACCTCCAAACATATGCGCGGGGAAGGAAATTCTCTTCCGTTATATAAGAGGGTCGCGGGGGCGGGAACAGCCGCAGCGCAAAAAGAGCAGCAGCATCATGCCGCCGGGCGTCAGCGCAGCATGAGGATTTCGCGAGCCGGGCCGGCGGCGGAAGCTTTTTGCTGCGTCATTTTGGCAGGGTATAGCCGTCGGTCAGCGTGCCGAGGAACGCGACGATGTCGTCGATTTCGGAGGGCGACAATGCCGGCGTGTCGCCGGGTTTGCCGCCGAAGGGCGCTTCCGTGTTGACGTTCGTCAAATAGGCCGCCGGCAGGTCGTCGAACTTCGCGATCCTGCCGTCCGCGCCGCGCGGATACCATTTCTCCGGCGCCGTATCGCGCTCGACATAGAAGGCGACCGCCTCGCGCAGCGAGTGGACGAGGCCGTTGTGGAAGAAGGTCTTGCGCAGCGCGACGTTGCGCAGCGACGGCGTCCTGAACAGCCCGCAATAGTCCGGCCGGCCGGAAAGGTCGGTGCGCAGCGGTCCGCACAGGCCGAGATCGCGCCAGGCCGGATCGGCGTTCGCCGGGACGCCCTTGTTGCGCGGCAGGCCGAGCGCGATGAAGCCGTAATCGGTGAACTGCGGCGGCGTGCCGTTGAAGTCGGGCCGGCTGCGATGGCAGCTTGCGCAATTACCCTTGTGCGGATCGTTGAACAGCGCGAGACCGAGCGCTTCCCGCGGCGTGAGCTGTGCGCGGCCGGCGAGGACGGCGTCGTATTTGCTCGAATAGGGATAGAAGTCGCGCGGGCTCTGCTCG
>JBQCFB010000595.1:0-4474 GCA_051959715.1 Pseudolabrys sp. | reverse complement strand
GGCCATCCGCTGGTGGGGAAGCTTCATCGCGGAGGAGGCAAACCGAATCCAGCCGCACACCGCATGGGTGACGACCGATCCCGCGCTGCTGACCGACGGCATTGTCGAGTTCGGGTCGCAGTACCAGTGGGTCGAATGGGGCCGATATTTGTCGTCGCGCTGTCGGTTTGTCACGACGTTCTTCCACGGCAAGCCGGAAGATGGGCCTCAGGTCGCCCGGCATATAGACGCGTTTCTTGCGTCTGTGCCGCGGCTGAGCCGCATCGTTGCATCGGCGACGCTAGTGCGGGACCGACTCGTGCGTTGGGGCGTGCCCCCCGACAAGATTGCGGTCATTCCGATCGGCTGTGAGACGAAGCGTTTCGTGCCGCCGACGCCGGAACAGCGCCAGGCGGCGCGCGCGCGGTTCGGCATCCGTCCGGATGAGATCGCGATCGGGTCCTTTCAGAAGGACGGCGAAGGCTGGGGTAGCGGCGACACGCCGAAGCTGATCAAGGGGCCCGACGTGTTTCTCGCGGCTGTCGAGCGTCTCGCCAAGGATGTGCCCGTATTTGTCCTGCTCGGGGGGCCCGCGCGCGGCTATGTGCGTAAGGGACTCGAGCAGCTCGGCATCCGCCACGCCTATCATTACGCGCCGGATCGCGACGAACTGGCAAAGCTCTACCATCCGCTCGACCTCTACCTGGTCACGAGCCGGGAGGAGGGCGGGCCGATGGCGCTGATGGAAAGCATGTCGTCGTACGTTCGTGTGGTGTCGACGCGCGTCGGAATGGCGCCGGATCTGATCGAGGACGGCGTCAACGGTGCGCTGGTCGAGGTGGGGGACGTTGAGACGATCGTGGATCGCGCCAAGGCTCTGCTCGCAGCGCCCGATCGTGCGGGGATGCTCGGGGCCGCGCGCCAGTCAGTACTTCGTACAGACTGGTCGGTCGTCGCGCGGCGCCATATCGAAGAGGTCTGGCAGCCACTGCAGGCGGCAAGCTGAGCGGCCATGATCAAGGTGGTCGTTTTCGATTTCGACGGGACTCTTGCCGACACAAACGCCGTGAAAGAAGAATGCATGCACCGCGCGGTGGCAGATTTACTCGGTGGCCCGGCTGCGCTGGAGACAGCGCGTCGGGGCGGCGGCGACCGCTATAAGGTCTTTGCGGACGTGGCGGGACGCGTGTGGCACGGCGCGGCGCCGGAAGTGGTTGCACGCCATGCGCAGACGCTTGTGACGTCGTATAGCAATTGCTGCACAAAAGGCATTGTCGCTGCGGCCGAGCGGCGCGGTGCGCGCAGTGCACTCGACGCGCTTCGTCGCCGCGGTCTTGCGCGGTACGTATTGTCGGCAACACCCGACTGGCACCTGCGCGAAGTCCTGATCCGCCGCGGACTGCTCTCGCACATGAACGGCGCGCTGGGATCGTCCGTGACCAAGGAGAGGGGCTTGCGGCAGATCATGGCCAGGGAGAGGGTCGCGCGCGACTCCATCCTACTCGTCGGCGACAGTTCGGACGACCAGCGTGCGGCAGGGACGGTCGGTGTCAAGTTTGCCGCCGTGACCACCGAAAATCGAATTGATGCCCGCGGCCGCTTCGCCTTGCGCGACTTGCGGCTGCTCGTTCCGCTGATCGACAGCCTCAATGGACGCCGTTCCACGCATGCCAATTGAACTGAGCGGCGACGTCCGGCTGTCGCCGGCGGATCGGCTGCGCTATCTGATCCGCAATGCCTGCCGAAACCTCCCGCGGGCGCGGCCGGCCCCCAGGTCGCGCTTCTTCCAGCCCGATCGCCTGCGTGCGCAGGCTATCGCAGAAGGGCAGTCGCCCGGCAGGCTCCTGACCGAGTTGTTCCTCGAATCCGAGTTGCCGCGCTTGATCGAGCGTCGCGAGCTGACCGTCCTCGAGCTCGGTTGCGGCTCCGGTTCGATGGCTGCGCGGCTCGTGCGGCTCGGCTTCCGCGGCAGATACACCGGGATCGACATCAAGGATCGATTCAACCGCGCGGCGGCAAGCGCGCTGCCGCTCATAGCAGGGTTCGTAGAGATCGATGCGCACGAATTCACGCCGGCTGAAAAGCTGGATTTGATGCTGTCGGTATCGACGCTCGAACATATTCCCGACGATGGGCGGCTCATTGCGCGCCTGCCGACGTTCTTCAGGCGAGGCGGGCTCGAGATTCACGTTGTGCCGAGCGGCGCGAGCCTCGGTCTCTATCTCTGGCACGGTTTCCGCCAGTACACCGCCGCATCTTTGGCGCAGAAATTCGGTTCGGACATCGAGGTCGTTCAGCTCGGCGGGCTGGGGAGTTATCTCGTCCACTTCGGTTTCGTTACGCTCCCCGACCTATTGTTGCGGCGGTCCGTCCGAAAGGCGGCGCCGGCGTTCTACAGGCGTGCGCTTCTTGCAGCGTTGCGGCTCGACCCTTGGCTGCCGATCTTTCCCTGCGCCTACGCGGTCATCCGCAGGCATTGAGCGCGCTTCCGCCGATGCTCAAGGATATGGTGCGAGACGCCTATCGCGCGCTGAACGGCGCGGCACTGATTGCTACCTTGCCGCTTCGCGCACGCGATCGTGCGCTCCACATCTTCTACGGCGGCGCCCGCGCCGGCGATTTCGGTGGCACGCTGGTGAAGGTGCGCCTGCTGCAGCAGAGATTCCCCGAGCGCCGCGCTGGCTTCTCGCTGCTCTACATGCTGTCGAATGCCATCTACCTGCCGCCGTTCGCGGTCGACCGTGTGCGTGCCGCGGGCGTTCCGATCGTGCTCAACCAGAACGGCGTGTTCTATCCGGGCTGGTATCCGAGCGGCTGGGAGCGTGAGAACGCGCGCATGGCGGCAGTACACGGAAAGGCCGACCATGTGTTTTACCAGAGCGAATTCTGCCGTCGCTGCGCCGAGAAATTTCTGGGCGCGCGCAAAGGCGGCTCAGAGATCCTGTTTAACGGCGTTGATACGAGCCATTTCCGGCCGGCGGCCTCGCATGCGGTGGGGCGGCCATTCCGGTTTCTCTTGACCGGCAAGTTCAGTGCGTCGACGGCTTATCGCCTGACGTCCTCGATCGCGGGGCTGGCTGCGGCCCGTGCCGGCGGCCTCGACGTGAGCCTGATCATCGCGGGTCTGATCGAGCCTTCAGTTGTGACCGATATTGGCCGGCAGATCGACCGTTTGGGATTGGCGACGTCGGTCGCCGTGGCCGGCCCGTATAACGGTGCGGAGGCGCCCGGCATCTATCAGGCCGCCGATGCCTATCTGATGACGAAATACAACGATCCGTGCCCGAACGCAGTGCTGGAAGCGATGGCGTCCGGTCTGCCGGTGCTGTATTCGCAGTCCGGCGGCGTGCCCGAACAGGTCGGGCCCGAAGCCGGAGTTGGCCTACCTCTGCCGGAGACGTTCGAGGAGGATCTTGCGCCATCGCCCGACGCGATCGCGGACGGAATGGCGGCCGTGATCCGCAGCCGCGAGCCGATGGCCGCGGCCGCGCGCCGGCGCGCTGTGGAGCATTTCGATCTGACGCAGTGGCTGGCGCGCCACGAGACCGTGTTCCGGTCTCTCCTGGAAAAGGTTCAATGAAAGCACTCGGTCTGAAGATCGCCGATTTGATCGCGCTGGTGTGGCAGCTTTTGCCGCAGCGCGCGCGATTGTTTCTGCTGAAGGGCTTATTCGTGCTCGAATCGCGCGGTCCCGATACCAGCAAGGCGCTGGCGCGGCTGTTCGCGGTGGCCGACGCGCTCGAGCATGTCGTCAACGAACGGGCCATGATTCACGGGAAGGGCGTTCACCCCAAGCACGGGCTGACCAACTATCACGACTTCTTCGTCGCCCGGATCGCCGAAGGCGACAACGTTCTGGATATCGGATGTGGCTACGGCGCCGTGGCGCGCTCCATCGCGCGGGCGCATCGGGACGCGCGGGTGACGGGCCTCGATTACGACAAGGGCCGGCTGCAGCAGGCGCGGGTGAGCGACAACCCGCCGAACCTGACATTCGTCGAATCGGACGCGACGAAATCTGTTCCGCCCGGCCCGTGGGACGTTGTGGTGTTATCGAATGTACTCGAGCACATAAGTGATCGTGTCGGTTTCCTGCAGGCGCTGATCGCGACGACCCAGGCCAAGCGGTTCCTCATCCGGGTGCCGCTGTTCGAGCGGGACTGGAAGATGGCGATGCGCCGCACCGTCGGCGCCAACTATTACTCCGACCCGGACCACAAGATCGAACCGACGCAGGCTGAATTCCGTGAGGAGACGCGGCGGGCCGGCCTCATCACCGACGAACTGATCACGCCGTGGGGCGAGATCTGGGCCACGCTGCATCCCGAGGCGGAGACGCAGCGCTCGTGACGCCTGCCGTCAGCATTGTCGTCCCGTGCTACAATGGCGGCTGCTTCCTCGGCCAGATGCTGGCGAGCCTCGACGCGCAGACGTTTCGCGACTTCGAGACGATCATCGTCGACGATGGCTCGACTGATCCCGATACGCTGTCGAC
>JBQCFB010000594.1:0-3244 GCA_051959715.1 Pseudolabrys sp. | reverse complement strand
GGCGACGCCCTCGCGGACCAGTTCCAACGCGGACGCAAAAGACGACGCAAACACGGTCGTCACCTGTGACGGCTCGACCACGTATTGGATGAGGAACACGTCGACGCGCGACCAGTCGGTCGACGAGCCGATCAAGCGCTCAAGCGTCGCGCGCGCCTCGGCGAGCGACCAGACGGTGCGCTTCTTGAAGCGCACGCGCGAGAGCGCCGTGCGTTGGCGCTGCTGCGCATAGGCGGTGAGCAGGTCGTAGAGCGTCGCGGTCCATTCCGGCCGCTTGATCTCGGCGATCGGCTCCGGATCGCCGCGGCCGAAAATGTCGCGGCCGAACTGCGGGCGCTCCATGAGCTTGCCCGCCGCCTCGCGGATCGCCTCGAGCCGGCGCAGTCGGTTGGCGAGCGCCAGCGCCATGTCCTCGGCCGACGGGCCTTCGGCGGGTGCGGCCTCGGGCAGCAGCAGACGCGATTTGAGATAAGCGAGCCACGCCGCCATGACGAGATAGTCGGCGGCGAGTTCGAGGCGGAGCTTGCGCGCCTCCTAGATGAAGCCGAGATACTGATCGGCGAGCGCGAGGATCGAGATCTTGGCGAGATCGACCTTCTGCTGGCGCGCCAGCATGAGGAGGAGATCGAGCGGACCTTCGAAGCCCTCGACGTCGACGATCATCGCCGGCTCGGTCGAGCCACGGTCGGCCTCGAGGGAATTGTCGAACGCTTCGCTCATGACTTCGCCATTGCTTGCGCCGGCGGCTCGCCCGCCAGCGCGTTGAACATGCGACGCGCCTCGGCGACGTCGAACTCGAGCGGCGCCGACCGCAGCAGGAGCGCCGCCTCGGCGCGCTGCGCCGCCTCGCCGGTCAGAGCCGGCGACGCGCCCGCCACCTGCATCATCTCGTCGAGCTTGCCGTTGCAGTGGAGCACCACGTCGCATCCGGCAGCGATCGACGCGCGGCTGCGCTCGGCGATCGTGCCCGACAAGGCGCCCATCGAAACGTCATCGCTCATCAAGAGGCCCCGGAACCCGATGAAGCCGCGAATCACCTGAGTCACTATTGTGACTGAAGTTGTCGCCGGTTGGACCGGATCGATGGCGCTAAACACAACATGTGCGGTCATGCCGAGCGGCAGTCCGGCCAGCGGCCGGAACGCGGCAAAATCGGTCCGATCGAGGGTCGCCCGGTCGGTGTCGACCACCGGCAGCTTGAGGTGGCTGTCGGCGGTGGCGCGGCCGTGGCCCGGCAGGTGCTTGAGCACCGGCAGGACGCCGCCGGCCAGAAGGCCCTCCGCCACCGCTCCGGCGATGGCCGCGACCTTGGCGGGCTCGGTGCCATAGGCACGATCACCTATGACGTTGTCGCTGCCCGCTACGGGGACATCGGCGAGCGGCAGGCAGTCCGTGTCGATGCCGAGCGCGCGCAGATCGTGGGCGATCAGCCGCGCTCCGAGCCGCGCCGCCGTCAGGCCGGAGGCCGGGTCGCGGTCGTAGAGTTCGCTGTAGCGCGCGCCCGGCGGATAGACCGGCCAATGCGGCGGCCCGAGCCGCTGCACGCGGCCACCCTCCTGGTCGATGAGGACCGGCGCCTCGCGGCCAACCATATCGCGGAAAGACCGAACGAGAGCAGCAACTTGTGCCGGAGTGTCGATGTTCCGCTTGAAGAGGATGAGGCCCCATGGCTCGGCCTCGCGCAAAAAAGCGCGCTCGTTGGCCGAAATCTCAAGTCCGGCCAGCCCTGTAATGAATGCGCGCACCGCCATCGGCGCGGATTAGCCCGCGCCGGACGCCAGTTCAAGGCAAGGACCCCTAATTCCTCTGGACGAGGCAGCTTCCGCCCGCGGATTTCAGGCTGGAGCAGAGCTGGGACGCTTCCGCCTGCGAGCCGAAGGGGCCGACCATGGCGCGGTAGTACGTGCCCTTGGCGCCGAGCTCGACCTTGTGGACAAACATGCTGCGGCCGCCGAGGACGCTGCCGTACTTGCCCTGGAGGGCCTGGTAGGCCGTCTGGGCCTCACCCTCGCTGCGCTGCGAGGTCACCTGGACGGCGTAGCCGCCATGCGAGGCGCTGGCCGGGTTGGCGGACGGCGCGGCGGCGAGCGAGGTCGGCGCGGCATTGGCGGTGCGGGTCGGCGCAGGCGCTGCCGCCCGCGGCGCCGGGCCGGCATCGGGATTGAGCGATAGGGGCGCGTTGGCGGACCGGGCGGCGGGAGCCGGCGGCGGCGCAGGACGCGGCGCGGGCTGAGCCGCACGCTGAGGCTCGGCGTTGGCGGCCTGCTGCTGCGGCCGGGCCGGCGCAAGCGGCGGCGCCGCGGTGCGGGCCGGCTGCGGCTCGGGCATGGCCACCGGCGAGGACGCGGTGGCGTCGGCGACGTTCGTCTGGTCGGGGCGGATGGTGATGGTGTGGACCTTGCGCGGCTCGCCGGCGACCACGCCGTTGCCGGCCGAGGCGAGCGCCTGACCGCCCTGCCCGGCGGTCGCCGTCACCGGCGGGAACACCGGCGTCGCGATCTTGTCCTTGATGTCGACCGGCTTCTCTTCGCGCGACACAATCTTCTCGTCGGAACCGCCGCCGACGCGCTCGGTGATAAGCTTGTTGGAATCCTTGGCGGCGGTGTCCGGGATGATCTTGCTCGGCGCGGTGTCGGCCTTGATCACCGGTGGCGGCACGCGCGTGCCGGAACCACCGAACACGGCGCGATAGCCGAAAGCACCGGCCGTGCCGACGACGGCGAGCGCGAAGATGCCGGCGATCGCCACGACGCCGAGCCTGCGCCGCTGCGGCGGCAGGTCGTCATAGGCGTCTTCGTGCGCTTCGCCCTGATAGGCGCGCTGGTCATAGGCCGGCGCGCGCTGCTGCGTGAGATAGGCCGGCACGTCCTGCTCGACCTCGTACATGTCGGACGCCGGCGGCTGCGCATAATGCTGCGCGGGCTGCGGCGGGAAATCGGGCGCGACCGGCGGGGCCGGCTGCTGCGGGGCATAGGACTGCGAGGAGGCAGGCGTCCAGTCCATCACCGGCTCGGGCTGCGGCGCCGCACGCCGCGGTTCCTTGCCGAGGTCGCCGAACGGGTCGGTCTGGCCGATCAGGCGCGCGAGCTCGGCCAGCGGGTCATTGCCGCTCGCGGGTGACGGGCTCCTCGCCTGCCCGCTACGGGCAATGGTTTCGCTGGAGCGGTAAGGACGCTGACTATGATCGTCGGCCATTCGGTTCCCGGTTCGTAGGCGCGCCCGCGTCGGGCAACGCTGCGGCGGT
>JBQCFB010000593.1:0-2793 GCA_051959715.1 Pseudolabrys sp. | reverse complement strand
CCTCGCCACGGCCGCCAGCGTCGCGGTGGCCGCGCCGGCGATCGCGCAGTCGATGCCGACCATCAAGTGGCGCATGCCTTGCAGCTGGCCGAAGTCGCTCGACACGCTCTACGGCGCAGCCGAAGTGATGGCCAAGGCGGTGGCCGAGGCGACCGACAACAAGTTCCAGATTCAGGTCTTCGCCGCCGGCGAAATCGTCCCCGGTCTGGCGATCGTCGACGCCGTGCAGAACGGCACGGTCGAGATCGGCCACACCGCGTCCTACTACTATTTCGGCAAGGATCCGACCTTCGGCTTCGGCACGTCGGTCCCGTTCGGCCCGAACGCCCGCATCAACCAGGCGTGGTGGACGCAGGGCGGCGGCGACGCCGTGCTCAACGAGTTCTACAAAAAGTACAACGCCAAGGGCCTGCTCGCGGGCAACACCGGCTGCCAGATGGGCGGTTGGTACCGCAAGGAGATCAACTCGATCGACGATCTCAAGGGTCTGAAGATGCGCATCGGCGGCTGGGCCGGCAAGGTTCTGGCCAAGCTCGGCGGCGTGCCGCAGCAGATCGCCGGCGGCGACATCTATCCGGCGCTGGAGAAGGGCACGCTCGACGCCTGCGAATGGGTCGGCCCCTACGATGACGAGAAGCTCGGCTTCTACAAGGTCGCGCCGCACTACTACGCGCCCGGCTGGTGGGAAGGCGGCTCGATGCTGTTCGCCTTCGTCAATCTCGACAAGTACAACGCGCTGCCGAAGAGCTATCAGGCGGTGCTCGAGCAGGCCGGCCACTACGCCAACACGTGGTGCATGGCCAAGTACGACCACCTGAACCCGCAGGCGCTTCGCCGCCTGCTGGCGGGCGGCACCAAGCTGCACGTGTTCTCGCCGGCGATCATGGACGCCTCCTACAAGGCGACCATGGAACTGCACGCCGAAGTCTCGAAGGAGAACGCCACCTTCAAGAAGGTGAACGAGTCCATGATGGACTTCACCAAGAACGCGTACCAGTGGTTCCAGGTGGCGGAACTGAGCTACGACGTGTTCATGACCAAGGTCATGCGCGGCTAGTCACAGCACGACACGCCAAAGCGAAACCCCGGGGCGCGAGCCCCGGGGTTTTTAATTTGCGCGCCGTACCGCGGTTACTTGAACTGCGGCGGCTGGCTCAAGTCGAGCGTCGGCACGTCGATTTGCGGGATTTCGATCTTCACCTTGTCCGGATCGAGATGCACGCCTGTGTTCTTGTAGTGCATGACCATCACCGGGAACAGGATCACCAGCACGACCATAATCACCTGGATGACCACGAAAGGCATGGCGCCCCAGTAGATCTGGCCCGTCGTGATGCCGTCGGTGCGCTTGCCGGTGATGCGATCATTGTACGGTTCGCGCGGCGCCACCGAGCGCAGGTAGAACAGCGCGAAGCCGAACGGCGGGTGCATGAACGACGTCTGCATGTTGACGCCGAGGATGACGCCGAACCAGATCAGGTCGATGCCGAGATGTTCGGCCGCCGGTCCCAGCAGCGGGATGACGATGAACGCCAGTTCGAAGAAGTCCAGGAAGAAGGCGAGGACGAAGACGAAGGCGTTGACGAAGAGCAGGAAGCCGATCTGGCCGCCGGGCAGCGACGTGAGCAGGTTCTCGACCCAGATGTGGCCGCTGACGCCGTAGAAGGTCAGCGAGAACACGCGGGCGCCGAGCAGAATGAACACCACGAACGAGGCAAGTTTCGCGGTCGACTCCACCGCCTGGCGGATCAGGTCCCAGGTGAGGCGGCGTTTGAGGCCGCCGAGGATCAGGGCACCGGCCGCGCCCATGGCGCCGCCCTCGGTCGGAGTCGCGACGCCGATGAAGATGGTGCCGAGCACGAGGAAGATCAGGAACAGCGGCGGCACCATCACGAAGGTGGTCTGCTGCGCGATGTGCGAGAGGAAGCGGAAATTGAAGAAGCGATTGGTCAGCCAGTTCACCACCGCCACGCAGAAGGCGAAGATGATGCCCGAAAACATCGTCAGCACCACGTAGTCGGCGCCGTGCGATGTCGAGTTGCGCATAGTGAACCAGCCGAACAGTCCGCTGACGACGGCGAGCGCGGCGAGAGAAAGCAGGCCGCGGCTGCCGTCCGCTTCGCGGAAGCCGACCGCCTCGGCCGGCAGGCCGGGCGTCGCCTTCGGGAAGATGACCGAGACGATGAAGATGTAGACCGCGTAGAGGCCGGAGAGGACGAGGCCGGGAATGAATGCGCCCTCGTACATGTCGCCGACCGAGCGGCCGAGCTGGTCGGCCATGACGATCAGCACCAGTGACGGCGGGATGATCTGCGCCAGCGTGCCGGAGGCGGCGATGACGCCCGTCGCGACGCGCCGGTCGTAGCCATAGCGCATCATGATCGGAAGTGAGATCAGGCCCATCGAAATGACCGAGGCGGCGACGACGCCGGTGGTCGCCGCGAGCAGGGCGCCGACGAAGATGACGGCGTAGGCAAGCCCGCCGCGCACCGTGCCGAACAATTGCCCGATCGTGTCGAGCAGGTCTTCGGCCATGCCCGATCGTTCGAGCACCAGTCCCATGAAGGTGAAGAACGGAATCGCCAGCAGCGTGTCGTTGTTCATCACGCCGTAGATGCGTTCCGGCAGAGCCTGCAGGAAGTCGGGTGCGAACTGGCCGAGGTCGATGCCGACCAGCGCGTAGATCAGGCCGACGGCGGCGAGCGAGAAGGCAGCCGGATAGCCGAGCAGCAGGAAGACAACAAGGGAGCCGAACATGATCGGCGCCATGTTGTCGATGAAGATCTGAGTCAT
>JBQCFB010000592.1:0-2287 GCA_051959715.1 Pseudolabrys sp. | reverse complement strand
GAGAACGGCCAGCGCCAGAATTCCCAGGCGCGCTCGCCTTCATAGACGGAGAAGAAGATGATTTGCGCTTTGCCGACGATGTTCTCGAATGGCACGGTGCCGACCTGGCTGAAGCGGCTGTCGGTGGAATTGTCGCGGTTGTCGCCCATCATGAAATATTCGCCGGGCGGCACGGTGTAGACCTGGGTGTTGTCGGCAAAGCCGTTCTCGACGAGATCGAGCGTGTAGAAGGTCTTGCCGTTCGGCAGAGTCTCCTTCCAACGCTTGACCGGCGCTTCGCGCGTGCCCTCTTCGGTCTCGATGAAGTCCGGCGCGCGCTCACGCGTGACGCCGGTGCCGTTGATGAAGACCTGGCCGTCGATCACCTGGATCTTGTCGCCCGGCAGGCCGATCACGCGCTTGATGTAATCGACGCTCGGATCTTTCGGCAGGCGGAAGACGACGACGTCGCCGCGATCGGGCGTCATGCCGCCGGGAATGCGGCCGGAGAACAAGGGCGGCGACAGCGGCAGCGAATATTTCGAATAGCCGTAGCTGTATTTCGAGACGAACAGGTAGTCGCCGACGAGCAGCGTCGCCTTCATCGAGCCGGACGGGATGTTGAACGGCTGGAAGAGGAATGTCCGGATGACGAGCGCGATGATCAGGGCGTGGAATATGACCCGGGCGGTTTCCCCAATACCGCCTTCCTTCCGCTTGGTCCCGGATGTCACGCTCATGTGCCTCTTGTCCGCTTTCGCGCCCCGCGAGTCTTGTAGCGGCAGACCCCAAGGGGCGCAATGAAGATTGCCGCGCGATGCGGCTAAGGGGTTGGCAATATTGGACTTCCGGGCCTCACCGGGCGGCCGGGCCGAGCGGCACGGCCTGGATGATGACGATCGCCTGGGCGAGCGGCCCCTCGTCGGTCAGCGACACGTCGATGACCGCCTCGTGGCCCGGCGGCGTGATCGCCTTGAGCCGCTCGAGCGCCCCGCCGGTCAGCTTCATGGTCGGACGGCCGGACGGCAGATTGACCACGCCCATGTCCCGCCAGAACACGCCCTTGCGGAAGCCGGTGCCGAGCGCCTTGGAGCAGGCCTCCTTGGCCGCGAAGCGCTTGGCGTATGTCTCGACGCGGTTGGCGCGGCGCTCGGCCTTGGCGCGCTCGGTCGCCGTGAAGATGCGGTCGAGGAAGCGGTCGCCATGCCGCGCCAGCGTCTTTTCGATACGGCGCGCGTCGCAGAGATCGGAGCCGAGACCCAGGATCATGGCTTGCTTTGCGCGCCGGCCTTCGCCCGACCGCGCTCCATGGCCGCGCGCATCATCTTGATCGTGGCGTCGAGCCCCTCGAACACCGCCTCGCCGATCAGGAAATGACCGATGTTCAATTCCATGACCTGCGGCAGCGCCGCGATCGTCTCGGCGCTGGCGTAATCGAGGCCGTGGCCGGCGTGCACTTCGAGGCCCAGTCCGTGCGCGAGTACGGCGCCGGCGCGCAGCGCCTCCCACTCGCTCTCGGCCTCGGCGCGGCGATTCTCGGCAAGCGCGTCGCACCAGGCGCCGGTGTGCAATTCGATCACCGGCGCGCCGAGCGCCGCCGCCGTCTCGATCTGCGCCGGCTGCGGCGCGATGAACAGCGAGACGCGGATGCCGGCGTGCTTCAAATCGTGCACCGCCGGGCCGAGCTGCGCCTGATGGCGCACGGCGTCGAGCCCGCCTTCGGTCGTGCGCTCCGTGCGCTTCTCCGGCACGATGCAGACCGCGTGCGGACGGATGGCGAGCGCGGCCGCGACCATCTCGTCGGTCGCCGCCATCTCGAAGTTCAGGGGCTTGTCGATCTCTGCCTTGAGCCGCGCCATGTCGTCGTCGCGGATATGTCGCCTGTCCTCGCGCAAATGCGCGGTGATGCCGTCGGCGCCCGCCGCGATGGCGAGCTTGGCCGCGCGCACCGGATCGGGATGGCGGCCGCCGCGCGCGTTACGGATGGTCGCGACGTGGTCGACGTTGACGCCGAGGCGGAGCTTTTTAGCCATTGACGCGCTCCGCTTTCGCCACCATCGGCTTGGCGCGCAGCTGCGCGAGAATGGCCGTCAGATGCTTGAGGTCGTAGACCTCGAGGTCGATCGTCACGTCGGTGAAGTCCGGGGCGCGGCGCTCCATGCGGATATTGTCGATGTTGCCGTCGTGCTCGGCGATCACCTGTGCAATTTGCGCCAGCGAGCCCGGCTCGTTGACCGACTGCACCGAGATGCGCACCGGGAAGCGGCGCGGCGTGCGCTCGTCCTCGTCCCAGCGCAAATCGATCCAG
>JBQCFB010000591.1:0-5888 GCA_051959715.1 Pseudolabrys sp. | reverse complement strand
GCCCTTCTCCGGGTCGGAGTATTCGTCGGCGACGATCGGAATTTTCCGCCCGACCAGCGGCAGGACGACGTTCTTGCCGACCACGCTCTTGTAGCGCTCGTCGTCCGGATGCACCGCAACCGCGGTGTCGCCGAGCATCGTCTCCGGCCGCGTCGTCGCGACCACGATGAAGCTCGACGGGTCTTCCGGATTGAAGGTCTTGCCTTCGATCGGATAGCGCAGGTGCCAGAGCGAACCTTTCGTCTCGACCGGCATCACTTCCAGATCGGAAATAGCCGTCAGCAGCTTCGGGTCCCAGTTGACCAGCCGCTTGTCCTTGTAGATCAGCCCCTCGCGATAGAGCGCGACGAACACCTTGAGCACGGCCTTGGACAGGCCCTCGTCCATCGTGAAGCGCTCGCGCGACCAGTCGCAGGACGCGCCGAGGCGTTTCAACTGGTTGATGATCGTGCCGCCGGATTCTTCCTTCCACGCCCAGACGCGCTCGAGGAATTTCTCGCGGCCCATCTCGCGGCGGCTCGGCTGCTGCCGCTCCATGAGCTGGCGCTCGACCACCATCTGCGTCGCGATGCCGGCATGGTCGGTGCCCGGCTGCCACAACACGTCCTTGCCGCGCATGCGCTCGAAGCGGCACAACACGTCCTGCAACGTGTTGTTGAGCGCATGGCCCATATGCAGCGAGCCGGTGACGTTGGGCGGCGGGATGACGATAGAATAGGTTTCGGCGCTTGCGCGCTCGGGCCGGCCGGCGCGGAACGCACCCGCCTCTTCCCAAGCCCGGGAGATGCGGCCCTCGACCTCCGAGGGCTGGTAAGTCTTGTCGATCATTGTCTTTTGTCTGCTGAACGGGACGGGCTACAAAGCCCGCCACGCCATCGAGAGTCAACGTGTCATCGCCCGAAGCCGCGACCGAGAAGGACCTCCGCATCGCCATCCTGCTGATGGCCTTTGCCGCCTTCGCCAGCGGGTTCTCGCTGCGCATTTCCGACCCGTTGCTGCCGCAGATCGCCGCCGATTTCGGCACCTCGATCGGCGCGACCTCGGCCATCGTCACCGCCTACGCGATCCCCTACGGCCTGACGCAGGCCTTCTCCGGCCTGCTCGGCGACCGCTTCGGCAAGTGCCGCTGGGTCGTCATCGCCTGCCTCGGCTCGGCGGTGCTCGTACTCCTGTGCGCGCTGTCGCAGACCCTGCCGCAGCTGACGCTGGCGCGGCTCATCGGCGCGCCCGCCGCCGCCACCATCGTTCCGCTCGGCATGGCCTATGTCGGCGACGTCGTTCCCTACGAACGGCGCCAGCCGGTGCTGGCGCGGTTCCTCGCCGGGCAGATGACCGGAATGATCGCGGGCCAGGTTGCCGGCGGCGTCATCGGCGACCATTTCGGCTGGCGCATGGTGTTCGTCGTGCTCGCCGTCGTCTTCGCCGCCGCGGGGCTCTCGCTCGCCAGTCAACTCCGGCGCAATCCGTGGACGCGGTCGGTGCGCCACGACGCGGCGAGCAAGCCAAGCTTCATCCGCGAGTACCGCATGCTGTTCGCCAGCCCCTGGTGCCGCTTCCTGCTGCTCGCGGTGTTCTGCGAAGGCGCGATCTTCTTCGGCGCCTTCACCTATGTCTCCGCCGACCTGCACGCGCGTTTCGGCCTGAGCTTCTCGACCATCGGCTTTGCCATTGCCGGCTTCGGATTGGGCAGCATCTGCTACGCGCTCAGCGTGCGCATTCTGATGCGCGTGCTCGGCGAAATCGGGCTGGTGATTGCCGGCGGCACCATCGTCGCTCTCGCCTATCTCTCGCTTGCAACGGTGCCGCTCTGGCAGCAGGCGCCGCTCGCAATCGGCGCGCTCGGCTTCGGCTATTATATGCTGCACAACACGCTTCAGACTCACGCGACGCAGATGCTGCCCGAGGCGCGCGGCACCGCGGTCGCGGGCTTCTCCTCGGCCCTGTTCCTCGGTGCCAGCGCCGGCGTGACGGCGGGCGCGCCGCTGATCGACCGTTTCGGCGCCGTGCCGGTGTTCGTGACGGCCGCGGTGCTGTGGCCGACGCTGGCCTTGTGGGTCAGATGGCAGTTGAAGCGGCGCAAGTCCGCGGTTTGAGGCGGCTCTAGCGCCCGCGCGCGACGCGCTCGATCTCGGCGCGGACGATGCGTTCGACCATGCCC
Source organism: Pseudolabrys sp. (assembly GCA_051959715.1). GTDB lineage: Bacteria > Pseudomonadota > Alphaproteobacteria > Rhizobiales > Xanthobacteraceae > Pseudolabrys. Next base: position 3,730 of record JBQCFB010000591.1, on the reverse strand, counting down.
GGCAGGTTGTCGTCGAGCCAGGTCTTGAGCATCGGCCGCAGCATTTCCTTGACCTGAGCCTCGAGCGTGCGGGCATTGTTGCCGAGCACGGTCTTGGCCCGGGAATTGAACGCGCTGTCGACGGCGGAGCGCGTCGAGGCCGACATCAGACCGCGGTCGAGTGCCGGGGCCGGCGCCGGCGGCGGCGCGGGTTGGCGCGGCGCTTCCGGCGCGTCGCCGCGCTCGGCGAAGACGACGTCGGACGCGCCGTCAATGGTGCGGAACGATGTCGGCGGCGGCGGCGCGGGCGGCACCGCCGTCATGGCCTCGGTCAAATCGAGCACGTCGGCGGCCGGAGCGGCCGGCTTGGGCGCGGCCTTCGGCGGCGCCGGCGGCGCATCCATATTGGCGAGGACGGCGTCGATCGCGTCCTGCTTGTTCGGCGGGCCTGGCGGGCGAACCGGCGGCGGTGGCGGCGCGGCCGGGCGCGCAGGGGCGGCGGCGGCCGGCGCCGGACGCGGCGGCTCGGGCGCCTTGGGCGAAGGCTTGGTGTCGTCGTCGGCTATGATGCGTCGGATGGAGGCGAGAATCTCCTCCATCGAGGGCTCTTGCGCCTTCGCCGATTGACTCATGCCCTAAGGTCCCGCTCGAAGCGCTGCACGTCGACCGGCCAGCCGAGGGCCACGACGCGCATACGCGCTGGCCCGAATCGAATCGCCGTCGGATTCCATTTATACGCCAGAGCCGTACGGCTGTGTCAGAGACCAATCCGCGAACGAGAACGAAGTTGTGGACTGGGCCGCAGGAAAGGCGGCGCGCGGGCCGCCTAGCGGCCGTCCGGATTGCGCGTGCCGGCCCAGGCGTCGCGCACCTGCTCGTAATGCACCTGCGGCCGGTACACCGGCACGTGCAGGCCGAGCGTCTCCGGGTTGAGCCGGCCGACCGCCGCCAGCAGCGAATATGACGCGACCACGCGGTCATGCTGCGCCGTCACCACCGCGACGCGCGCATTGACGAGCGTCTGCTGCGCGGTCAGCACGTCGAACGTCGTGCGCTGGCCGACGCGCGCCTCTTCGCGCACGCCGTTGAGCGCGATCTCGGCCGCCTGCACCTGCGCCTGCGTCGCCTCGATATTGGCCTTGGCCGCGTCGAGCTGGCCCCAGGCCTGCACGACGCTCTGCCGTGCCTGATCGCGGGCGACGTCGAGGTTGAGGCGCGTCTGCCCGAGCGTCTCCTTGGCCTGGCGGATCAGCGAATATTCGGAACCACCCTGGTAGACCGGAACCGTCAACGTGCCGAGCAGCGAGGCGTTGTAACTCTGCATGGTCGAGAGCACGCCGACGCCGAGATAGCTCTTTTGCACGCTGCCCTGGACCGACAGGTTCGGCAGCAGCGCGCCCTCGGCGACCTTCACCTGCCGCAGCGCCACGTCGACGTTGAACTGCGCCGCGGCAACCGACGGATTGGTGCCGATGCCGGTCGCGACCGCGCCCGGCAGCGACTTCGGCGAGAAGCGGTCGACCGGCGTGCCCGGCGCGAGCTTGCCGGGATTGATGCCGATCACCTGGCGATAGGTCGCCTGCGAGGAGGCGAAATTGGCCTGCGCGGTGAGCACCTGCGAGCGCCCGGCGGCGAGGCTCGATTCCGACTGCGCAACGTCGGTGCGTGTGACCTCGCCGACGTTGAAGCGGTCGCGCGTCTGCCGCAGCTGCTCCTGCAACACCTCGACGTTGCGCCTCTGCAAGTCGAGAATCGCGGCATCGCGCAGCAGGTTCATGTAGGCCGTCACCGCGTTGAGCAGAACGGTCTGAACGGTGTTGGCGAGCGTCGCGCGCGACGCGAGCACCTGCGCCTCCGCCTGCCGCGTGCGGTTGGCGGTCTGGAAGCCGTTGAACAGGGTCTGCGTCATCGTCAGACCGACCGAGAAAGGCGAGTTGTAGCCGCTCGACGTCGTCCAGCTCGAACCGCCGCCGGTGACCGGCGACTTGGTCGTCGTCGACAGTGACTGCTCGCCGCCGCTCGCGGTGATGTTCACTTTCGGCCGGTAGCCGGCGAGCGCCTGCGGCACGTTCTCGTCGGTCGCGCGCGTTCCGGCGCGCTGCGCGTTGAGGCTCGGATTGTTCTGGTAGGCCAGGACCAGCGCGCCTTCGAGCGTGTCCGCCCGTGCGAGGTTCATGGCCAGAGGCGAAGCCGCGCCCATCAGGGCAACCGCGACGACCGTCAGAAGGTTTTTCGCACCCGGACGCAACCGATCCACCGTACCGAAATAGTGACGAACGCGACTCCGCACGGAGTGTGCGGTGCAAGGCACGTGAACAATAGTGGGCCGGGGATAGGGTTGAAACCCCCTCGCCTCAAACGACCTGTAGATAGATCAGGAGGCGCGGCATTTTAGCCACGTAATGAACAGGGTGCCGGCGACCGCTCAGAACGCGAAGGCTGCCGCCTTGGCGAAACCCGGCAGAACCGGCGCTGCGGCATCGAATACCGCCCGTCCGCCAACTTCTCCGCCCGTACGCAGGTACAGCATGGCCTTGGCCGCCGGATCGCCGCCCAGCACGCAGACGAGCCGCCCGCCATCGCTCAGCTGGCCCAGCAGGGCCTCGGGCACGACCTCGGTCGCGCCTTCGACCACGATGAGGTCGTAGGGCGCCGCCGCCGTCCAGCCGGATTTCAGGGGCCCGCTGACGACTTCGACAGTCGGGCTGCCGGCAAGCGCGGCGCGGGCGGCGCGCGCGAGGTCGGCGTTTTCTTCGAGCGCGACGACCTGCGCGGCCACGCGCGCCAGGATAGCGGCGCCATAACCGGTCGCGCATCCGACCACGAGAACCCGGTCGGTCGCGGTGACGCCGGCCGCCTGCAACAGTTTTGCCAGCACGCGCGTCTTGAACAGGCAGCGGCCCGGCGCGACCGGCAGATCGAAATCAACGTAAGCGAGTTCGGCCGACTTCGCCGGCACGAAGCGTTCGCGTGGAACCTCCTGGAAAGCCCAGAGGAGCCTGAGATCGGTCACGTCGGCGGTGCGGATCGTGCCATCCACCATGTTGCGGCGCGCGGCGGCAAAATCGGTCATCGCAGTTCTCGGCCCGGCTCAAGAGGTGTCGGATGCGGCCGAGTTCTGCGGCAAGGACAGCGAAAAGGCAAGGGAAGCGGCGCAGAACCGGCAAGCGTTGCGGTCGGCGCGCGTCTCCTCTATAGGCAAGGCCGCGCGGCGGCCGGAATCGGTGTGCCGCCAATGGCCTCGTGGCGGAGTGGTTACGCAGAGGACTGCAAATCCTTGCACCCCGGTTCGATTCCGGGCGAGGCCTCCACTTCCCCCGCCGGCCCTGTCCCGCCACGACGCCGGCATGGGGTATAGAGCCGCGGCCGTTGCCGAATTTCGTTTACGACAGCCCCGCATTCGGCCTTTGCAAAGCGGATGGGCTTTGTTATGAGGCGCCTCCGACACCGGCCCGACCGGGGCCGTTGCCGTGTTCCCGAGTAGCTCAGCGGTAGAGCATTCGACTGTTAATCGAATGGTCGCTGGTTCGATCCCAGCCTCGGGAGCCACCCTTTCGCCGTTTCGATCCCCTGTCCCGACATACCGCCTAATCTGCCGCGTGCCGCCCATGAGGGTCGCTCGACGCGGTCCTTGCCATTACAGTGGCGCCCCGGTCCGAGCCTCGTGATCCCGCCATGCCCGCCGTCTCAGCCCTCGCCACCGACCTCTACGAACTCAACATGGTGCAGGCCTATCTCGACCGCGGCGAGA
>JBQCFB010000590.1:0-2289 GCA_051959715.1 Pseudolabrys sp. | reverse complement strand
CCGGCCGGCGCCGCCGACGCGATCTGCGAAGCGATCCAGGCTGAAGTGCCGCTGATCGTCGCCATCACCGAAGGCATCCCGGTGATGGACATGGTGCGCGTCAAGCGCGCGCTGTCCGGCTCGAAGTCGCGCCTCGTCGGCCCGAACTGCCCGGGCGTGATGACCGCGGGCGAATGCAAGATCGGCATCATGCCGGGCAACATCTTCAAACCCGGCTCGGTCGGCATCGTGTCGCGCTCCGGCACGCTGACCTACGAAGCCGTGTTCCAGACTTCGCGCGAAGGCCTCGGCCAGACCACGGCCGTCGGCATCGGCGGCGATCCGGTGAAGGGCACCGAGTTCATCGACGTGCTCGAGATGTTCCTCGCCGACGACAAGACGACGTCGATCATCATGATCGGCGAGATCGGCGGCTCCGCGGAAGAAGACGCCGCGCAGTTCCTCAAGGACGAAGCCAAGCGCGGCCGCAGGAAGCCGATGGCCGGCTTCATCGCGGGACGCACCGCGCCTCCGGGCCGCCGCATGGGCCATGCCGGCGCGATCATCTCCGGCGGCAAGGGCGATGCGGAGTCGAAGATCGCGGCGATGGAAGCCGCCGGCATCAAGGTGTCGCCGTCGCCCGCGCGCATCGGCAAGACGCTGATGGAAGTGCTGAAGCGGTAGACGCGGCGCATTCGATAAAATTCGATGGTTCCGTGTGCCCGCCCCCAGTGGCGGGCACACGTGCTTTTGGCGTGCGCGGTTCCTGCCGGAACAGCGGGCCGCGCCGGACGTCGACGTCCGGGTGGCGGGCTGCCGGGTCTGAGGCTCAGCGAGGACGAAATTCCAAGGCAAAACTACCACTTGTGCCTGAATCGAGATTCATTTCTTGGCCTTTCGTTGACTTACAGAGGTCATAAATAGAGCTACAAGTCACCGCGCCGACCGAGTCTGCCAGGAGCCCGGTCCGGCGCCCGCGCGTCGCCGAAACCCGCGCCCAAGGACCGCAGAAACCATGTCCCGCCAGGACGCCAACGCCCTTTTCGCCCGTACCTCGTTCCTCTACGGCGGCAACGCCGCCTACATCGAAGACCTCTACGCCCGCTACGAGAAGGACCCCTCCGCGGTCGACGCCGAGTGGCGGGATTTCTTCCAGAGCCTGAAGGACGATCGCGCCGCGGTCGAAAAGAGCGCCGAGGGCGCCTCCTGGAAAAAGCCGAACTGGCCGGTGCGTCCGAACGACGATCTCGTCGCAGCGCTCGACGGCAACTGGGCCGCGACCGAGAAGAAGATCGGCGAGAAGATCGCCGCCAAGGCGGCGGCCAAGGGCGTCGACCTCGCCGGGGCCGACGTCATGCAGGCGACGCGCGATTCGATCCACGCGCTGATGCTGATCCGCGCCTACCGCATCCGCGGCCACTTCCACGCCAAGCTCGATCCGCTCGCCATTCAGTCCGAACCGAACGAGGAGGAGCTCGAGCCCGCGTCCTACGGCTTCGGCGAAGCCGACATGGACCGCAAGATCTTCCTCGACAAGGTGCTCGGCATCGAGTTCGCGTCGATGCGCGAGATCGTCTCGATCCTGCGCCGCACCTATTGCCAGACTGTCGGCATCGAGTTCATGCACATCTCCAACGCCGCACAGAAGACGTGGATCCAGGAGCGCATCGAGGGCCGCGACAAGGAAATCCAGTTCACGCGCGAGGGCAAGCGCGCGATCCTCAACAAGCTGGTCGAAGCCGAAGGCTTCGAGAAATTCCTCGACGTCAAATACACCGGCACCAAGCGCTTCGGCCTCGACGGCGGCGAGGCGCTGATCCCCGCGCTCGAGCAGATCATCAAGCGCGGCGGCAATCTCGGCGTCCGCGAAATCTGCATCGGCATGCCGCATCGCGGCCGCCTCAACGTTCTCACGCAGGTGATGGGCAAGCCGCACCGCGTCCTGTTCCACGAATTCAAGGGCGGCTCGGCGACGCCGGAAGACGTCGAAGGCTCGGGCGACGTGAAGTATCACCTCGGCGCCTCGTCCGACCGCGAGTTCGACGGCAACAAGGTGCATCTGTCGCTGACGCCGAACCCGTCGCATCTGGAGATCGTCGATCCGGTCACGCTCGGCAAGGTGCGCGCCAAGCAGGACCAGCATCACTGCCCGCCGGAAGACCGCACCGCGGTGCTGCCGCTGCTGATGCACGGCGATGCGGCCTTCGCCGGCCAGGGCGTGGTGGCCGAATGCTTCGGTCTGTCGGGCCTGAAGGGCTACCGCACCGGCGGCTCGATCCATTTCATCGTCAACAACCAGATCGGCTTCAC
>JBQCFB010000589.1:0-2199 GCA_051959715.1 Pseudolabrys sp. | reverse complement strand
ATCCGCTCGGCGGTCGGCATCGGCCTGCTGTGGGATTCGCCGCTCGGACCGCTGCGCTTCGACTTCGCCTATCCGATCACCAAGTACTGCGAGACCGGAATCGGCGGCAATCAGGTCTGCGACAAGACGCAGGTCTTCCGGTTCAGCGGCGGCACCAGGTTCTGATCCTGGCCGCAGCTGGCGGCGGGCAGGGCCTAGGGCCAAGCGGTGGGCGATGAGCGAGCCGGTCTTCCTGCGGCAATCGCGCGGTCTCACGGTGGCCGAGATCGCGGAACTGGCCGGCGCCGAGGCGCCGGCGCCTGCGTTCGCCGCACGCCGGATCGGCGGCATCTCCGCGCTCGATCGTGCCTCTCCGTCTGATCTCGGCTTCCTCGAGACCCGCAACTTCGCCGACGCCGCGCGCGCGAGCCGCGCCGGCGCCTGCCTGACGACGAAAGCACTTGCTGCCGGACTGCCGCCGCACACGGCACCGTTGATCGTCGCCGCGCCGTATCGCGCCTTCGTCGCCGTGGCGCGCGCCATGTTCCCGAACGCGCTGCGGCCGTCGTCGCTGGTGGCGGCAGGATCGGTCGCGGGTGCGCATGTCGACAAGACCGCACGCCTCGAACCCGACGTGACGATCGAGCCCGGTGCGGTGATCGGGCCGCGCGCGGAGATCGGCGGCGGCACCATCGTCGCCGCCAACGCGGTGATCGGCGCGGAAGTCCGCATCGGCCGCGACTGCGCCATCGGCGCCGGCGCCATCGTCACGCACAGCCTCATCGGCGACCGCGTGATCATCCATCCGGGCTGCAAGATCGGACAGGACGGCTTCGGCTACGTCATGGGCGGCAAGGGACATGTGAAGGTTCCGCAGGTCGGCCGCGTCATCATTCAGGACGACGTCGAGATCGGCGCCGGCACGACCATCGACCGCGGCGCCATCCGCGATACCGTGATCGGCGAGGGCACCAAGATCGACAATCTCGTGCAGATTGGACACAATGTGACGATCGGGCGCCATTGCGTCATCGTGGCGCAAACGGGCATTGCCGGCTCGTCGACGCTCGAAGATTTCGTCGTACTCGGCGCCCGTGTCGGCTTGAACACACAGGTGACCATCGGCGAAGGCGCGCAGATCGCCGGCATCAGCGTGGTGCACGGCGACGTGCCGCCCGGCGCGCGCGGGGGCGGCACGCCGGCGAAGCCGGTCAAGCTGTGGTTCCGGGAAATGAAATTGCTCGAGCAGATGGCGCGGCGCAAAAGCTCCGGCGCCGATGCCGGCGAGGAATAAGGCAGGTTCGACGATGGATGAGGCCGTGACGAAGCTCGAGGCGGCGGATATCGCCAGGGTGCTGGCGATGCTGCCGCATCGCTATCCCTTCCTGCTGGTCGATCGCGTCATCGACATCAAGGGCGATGAGCACGGCATCGGCATCAAGAACGTCACGATCAACGAGCCGCACTTCCAGGGCCACTTTCCGGAGAACCCGGTGTTTCCCGGCGTGCTGATGATCGAGGGCATGGCGCAGACCGCCGGCGTCATGTGCATCATCGCGCAGGGCTCGACGCCGAAATCGGTGTTCTTTCTGACCATCGACAAGGCGAAGTTCAGGAAGCCCGTGCTGCCGGGCGACACGATCGAATACCACATGACGCGCATCCAGCGCCGGCGCACGATGTGGTGGTTCCGCGGCGAGGCCAAGGTCGCCGGCCAGGTCGTCGCCGAGGCGGAAGTCGGCGCCATGATTTCCGACCGATGAGCGGCGCGACCATCGATTCCACGGCGCGCATCGCCGCCGGCGCGCAGATCGGCAGCGATGTGACGATCGGCCCCTATTGCACGATCGGGCCGAATGTGACGATCGGCGACGGCTGCGTTCTGGCGTCGCACGTCAACGTCACCGGCCACACGACGCTCGGCCCGCGCAACAAGATTCAGCCATTCGTGTCGCTCGGCACGCCGCCGCAGTCGGTGAGTTATCGCGGCGAACCGACGAAGCTCGTCATCGGCGCCGACAACGACATCCGCGAACACGTCACCATGAACACCGGCACGGCGGCCGACCGCGGGATCACGCAGGTCGGCGACGCCTGCATGTTCATGGTCAACTCGCATGTCGCGCATGACTGCACGGTCGGCAACAAGGTGACCTTCGCCAACAATGCCGTGCTCGGCGGACACGTCTCGGTCGGCGACAATGTCGTGTTCGGCGGCGG
>JBQCFB010000588.1:0-2875 GCA_051959715.1 Pseudolabrys sp. | reverse complement strand
CGTCGAATCCGGATTCCGGCGACAGCCAGTTCTTCATCTGCTTCGACGACGCCACCTTCCTCGACAACCAGTACACGGTCTGGGGCAAGGTGACCGAAGGCATGGACAACGTCGACAAGATCAAGCGCGGCGAGCCGGTCACGGATCCCGACACGATCGTCAAGGCGACGAGGGGGGATTAATCCCTCCCCGGAACGGGGAGGGTGGCGCGCGTCAGCGCGCCGGGTGGGGTGGCGTCGCCGCATGCGATGAGCGACCCCCACCCGATCCGCTTCGCGGATCGACCTCCCCCTTGCAGGGGGAGGTATAAGAAAGACATGCGCACTGACCTCTTCGACTTCGACCTGCCGGCCGAGCGCATCGCGTTACGGCCGGTGTCGCCGCGCGACGCCGCGCGGCTGCTCGTGGTCAGGCCCGGCGCGCCACTCACTCCGTTCGCCCCCGCGCAAGCGGGGGGCCAGAGCCGCAAGGACGGAGTGCGTGACTCCTGGGTCCCCGCTTCCGCGGGGACGAACGGAGGTATGCTTGAAGACCGCTCGGTGCGGGATTTGCCTGACCTGCTCCAGCCGGGCGACTGCCTGGTGGTCAACGACAGCAAAGTCATCGCCGCGCGGCTGAAGGGGCGGCGGATCGGGCGGGGCGAGGCCGAGCCCTCGATCGAGGCAACGCTGATCAAGCGGATCGACGGCTCGACCTGGAACGCCTTCGTCCTCGGCGCCAAGAAGGTGCAGGTGGGGGACACCTTGCGCTTCGGCGACGAGGGCAAGGTCTGCTTCCTCGGCCAGCTCGATGCTCAAGTTTCACATAAGGATGAAGGTGGGGAGGTAACCCTCTCGTTTGCCTTCCATGGCCCTGTGCTGGATCAGGCCATTTGCGAGCGCGGCGACGTGCCCTTGCCGCCCTACATCGCCTCGAAGCGTCCGCCCGACGAGCAGGACAAGGCCGACTACCAGACCGTCTTCGCCCATGACGAGGGCTCGGTCGCGGCGCCAACGGCGGGCCTGCATTTCACGCCGGACCTGCTGGCGCGGCTCGAAGCCCGCGGCGTCGCAGTCCACAAAGTGACGCTCCACGTGGGGCCGGGCACCTTCCTGCCGGTGAAGGCCGACGACACGTCCGGCCACAAGATGCATTCGGAGTTCGCCATCCTGACCGTGGAGACGGCGGCCGCGCTCAACGCGGCGCGGGCCAAAGGCGGCCGCGTCGTCGCGGTCGGCTCGACCGCCATGCGGACGCTGGAGAGCGCCGCGGCCGAGGACGGCGCGGTCCAGGCGTTCGCCGCCGAGACGGCGATCTTCATCACGCCGGGCTACCGCTTCAAAGCTTGCGACCTGATGCTGACCAACTTCCACCTGCCGCGCTCGACCCTGTTCATGCTGGTGTCCGCGTTCTCGGGGCTGGAGACGATGCAGGCCGCGTACAAGCACGCGATCGAGAGCGGCTATCGCTTCTACTCGTACGGCGATGCGTGTTTGCTGTATCCGCAGTCTCGTGCCCCGGACGCGGTGCAGCACGAGCCGAGGGCGACGTGATGCGCCGCAGATCCGGGGCCCAGCTTGCTATTGAAGAAACCGGGGTCCCGGTTCTGCGGCGCGCACAGACGTGCTGCGCCGCGCCCGGGACACGAAGCAATCGATGACCGCGCCCTTCACCTTCACCCTCACCAAGACCGACGGCATGGCCCGGCGCGGCGCGTTCGTAACGCCGAACGGCAGCGTTGAGACGCCGGCCTTCATGCCGGTCGGCACCGCCGGCACGGTGAAGGGGCTGACGCCGGAAGTCGTGCGCGACACCGGCGCCGAGATCGTGCTCGGCAACACGTACCACTTGATGCTCAGGCCGGGCCCCGAGCGCGTGGCGGCGCTCGGCGGCCTGCACACTTTCATGAACTGGCCGCTGCCGATCCTGACCGATTCAGGCGGCTTCCAGGTCATGTCGCTGTCGAGCCTGCGCAAGCTGACCGAGCACGCCGTCACCTTCCGCTCGCATCTCGACGGCACGATGTTCGAGCTCTCGCCCGAGCGCTCGATCGAGATCCAGGCGCTGCTCGGCGCCGACATCTCGATGCAGCTCGACGAATGTCTGAAGCTGCCGGCGCCGCGCGAGGAGATCGATCGCGCGATGCAATTGTCGCTGCGCTGGGCGGAGCGCTCGCGCCGCGCCTTCGAGGCGCGCAAAGCGGTAGGTTACGCGCTGTTCGGCATCGTGCAAGGCGGCGACGACATGGCGCTCCGGCATGACAGCGCGCGGGCGCTCGTGAATATCGGCTTCGAGGGCTATGCCATCGGCGGCCTCGCCGTCGGCGAGCCGCAGGCGGTGATGCTGAAGGTCGTCGAGGAGACGACGCCGGCGCTGCCGGCCGAGCGGCCGCGCTACCTGATGGGCGTCGGCACGCCGCATGACCTCATCGAGGCGGTCGCGCGCGGCGTCGACATGTTCGACTGCGTCATGCCGACCCGCAACGGCCGCCATGGCATGGCCTTCACCCGCTTCGGCACGATCAACCTGTCGAACGCGCGGCACGCCGACGATCCGCGCCCGCTCGATGCCGAGAGCCCGCATCCGGCGGCGCGCACCTATTCGCGCGCCTATCTGCATCACCTGGTCAAGGCGAACGAGATCCTCGGCGGCGTGCTGCTGTCGACCATCAACATCGCCTATTACCAGGCGCTGATGGCCGGCATGCGCGCCGCGATCGAGGCGGGGCGGTTCGCCGATTTCCGCACCGCGACCCTGGCCGGCTGGAGCCAGGGCGACATTCCTGCCCTGTAGCCGGCGGGGTTGTCGGACGCGGGGCGCTTCGCTAATGAGCGGCCTGAACGAAAGGCCATTCATGACCGTTCCCGCCGATTTCCTCACGCGCCGCCGCAAGCCG
>JBQCFB010000587.1:0-12185 GCA_051959715.1 Pseudolabrys sp. | reverse complement strand
CGGCTCGTCAGGCGCAAACCCGTTCGCCTGCATCGCCGCCGGCTGCGCCTGCCTGTGGGGCCCGGCGCATGGCGGCGCCAACGAGGCCGCGCTCAACATGCTGCGCGAGATCGGCTCGGTCGACCGCATCCCCGAGTTCGTGAAGCGCGCCAAGGACAAGAACGACTCGTTCCGCCTGATGGGCTTCGGCCACCGCGTCTACAAGAACTACGATCCGCGCGCCAAGATCATGCAGAAGACCTGTCACGAGGTCCTCGCCGAGCTCGGCATCAAGGACGATCCGCTGCTCGACGTCGCCATGGAGCTCGAGAAGATCGCGCTGCACGACGAATACTTCGTCGAGAAGAAGCTCTACCCGAACATCGACTTCTATTCGGGCATCACCCTCAAGGCGATGGGCTTCCCGACGACCATGTTCACGGTGCTGTTCGCCGTCGCCCGCACGGTCGGCTGGATCGCGCAGTGGAAGGAGATGATCGAGGACCCGAAGCAGAAGATCGGCCGTCCGCGTCAGCTCTACACCGGCGCGACGCGCCGCGACTACGTGCCGATCTCGCGCCGCAAATAGAGCGCCGCAAACGCTGCAACAATCACGAGAGGCCCCGGCGACGGGGCCTTTTCTTTTGCGGGCTGCCTGCGCCGGCAAATGTTGCTCCTGCGGAATCCGGCCGATAGTCTGCAGTCCGGAAACGTCAATGTCGCGAGCGTGACGGCGTGATGTCGCAGGCCCCAGCAATCGAGTTCGTCAATGTCGGGCTGCAACTCGGCGGCAGCATAATTTATGATGACCTGAGCTTCTCGGTCGCGCCGCGCGAATTCGTATGCCTGCTCGGTCCCTCGGGCTGCGGCAAGTCGAGCGCGCTGCGGCTGATCGGCGATCTCGTGCCCTGCCAGGCGGGCTCCGTGCGCGTCGAGGGCGAGGCGCCGAAACGGACCTGGGACCGGCTCGCGTACGTGTTCCAGGCGCCGCGCCTGCTGCCGTGGAAGACCACGCTCGACAATGCCGCGTTCGGCATCGAGATGCGCCGGCCCGAGATCGGCGCCGAAGACCGGCGCTCGCGCGCCCGCGCCGAACTCGCCCGCGTCGGCCTTGCCGGCGATCTCGACAAGATGCCGGCCGTCCTGTCCGGCGGCGAGCGCCAGCGCGTCGCCATTGCCCGCGCGCTTGCGCTCGACCCCGACATCATCCTGATGGACGAGCCGTTCTCGGCGCTCGATCACAACACCCGCAACCGCCTGCGCGCCCAGCTCGTCGAGCTGTGGCAGGAGACGCGCAAGACCATCCTGTTCGTCACGCACGACATCGACGAGGCGCTCTATCTCGCCGACCGCATCATCGTCCTGTCGAACAAGCCGGCGACGGTGCGCGACACGGTCACCGTCGAGGCAACGCGGCCGCGCGATCCGGAGCACGACCCGGAGATGAAGCGCCTGCGCAGCCACCTGATCGGAATATTCCAAAGCATTGAAAATGAGGAGCGCCGAGACCCATGAGCACGATCATTTTTTCCCGCAGGGCGGCGATCGCGCTGGCCGCAGTTGCGCTTTGCGCGGCGCTTCCGGCGGCCGCCAAGGAGACGGTGAGCTTCGGCTATCTCGCCGACCCCTCGCACGAGGCGGTGCTCTGGCCGCTGCGCCACGGCAAGGTCAAGTCCGACCTGATCGACGTGACGGCGACGCCGTTGCAGATCCCGGCGCTGATCCAGGCGACGTCGGCGCGCACCTATGACGTCATCGAGACTGCCGCGATGGCGATCCCGCCGGCGCGGGCGCGCGGCCTCGATCTTCTGATCATGGGTGCGGGCCTGCGCTATCACAAATCCGGCGAAGGCGCGGGCATCTGGGTGAAAAAGGATTCGCCGCTCAAGTCGGTCGCCGATCTCAAGGGCAAGACGCTCGCAGTCTATTCGCTCGGCTCCGCCGGCATCACGCTCGTGCGCATCGCGCTGCACGACGCCTATCATCTCAACGTATCGCTCAAGGGCGGCGATCTCTCCTTCGTGGAAATGCCCGCGCCGGCCATGCCGGCGGCCCTCGCGACCGGCAAGGTCGATGCCGCGACGCTCATCCACGCGCAGGCCTTCCAGGCCATGCAGTCGGGCGACTTCCGGCCGATCGCGCAGACTGCGGAAGACCTCACCAAAATCTTCAAGGTCCGCATGGTGTCCGCGGTGCTTGCCGGCTACGGCGACAAGCTCAAGGCCAAGCCGGAGATCTATCGTGAGTTCCAGCGCGTGATTCACGCGTCGATGGAATATGCCCGCAGCCATCCGGACGAGGTTTTCCCGGCCGTGGGCAAGGAAACGAAGGTCGATCCTGAATTCTTCAAGGCCTGGTTTTCCCGTTTCTCCGAATTCCCGGTGCTCCTGTCCGATCAGGACGTGAAGGCGATCGGCCTCCTGTGGGAGAAGTCCAAGGAGCTCGACATCCTGAAGGCCTACCCGCCGGTGCAGGAAGCGATCTGGGACAAGGCGTTGCGCGAGACGGACAAGCCTTGAGCATTTCCGCACCGGGCGGGCAGCGGCGCTGGTCCAATCCCGCCCTCGTCGCCAACGCCTTCACGCTGGCCTTCCTGCTGGCGTGGTTCGCCTATGCGCAGGTCATCCCGGCGTACCAATTGCCGGGGCCGTGGCCGGTCGCAAAGCGCATCGGCGCGTTCCTGACCGATTTCGAGGAGCTGACCGAGCTCGGCCTCTCGCTGATGCACGTGACCATTGCGATCTGCATTTCGTTCGTATGCGGCTGCGTTCTGGCGGCGCTGGCACACTGGGTCTGGCCGCTGCGGCTTTTCATTGACGGCCGGCTGACGCCGTTTCTCAACGCGTTCTCCGGCATCGGCTGGCTCTTCCTCGCCATCCTCTGGTTCGGCCTCGACAGCGTCACGGTGATCTTTGCGGTGACGCTCATCCTGCTGCCCTTCACCATCATCAATGTCCGCGCCGGCCTGCAGGAGCTCGACCGCGATCTCCTCGAGCTCGGCCGCAGCCTGTCGCGCAGCCCGTGGCGCGGCGCCGTCAAGATCGTCGCTCCGCTTCTGGTGCCGTACTTCTTCGCAGCGCTGCGCAACTCGTTCGGGGTGTCGTGGAAGGTGGTGCTCACGGCGGAACTGTTCGGCGGCAATGGCGGCGTCGGTTACCTGCTCAACATCGCGCGCCAGCAGTTCGACACCGAGACGATCTTCGCGATCATTACGTTCATCCTGATCTTCGTGGCCGCCACGGAAGTGCTCCTGTTCCGGCCAATCCAGCGCCGGCTCGACCGGAGGTTCGCCCGTGCGTGACGGAGCCGCCGGCAGACGCATCGTCGAGCGCATCGTCGCGGATGGCGCCGTCGTGCTCATCGTCGTTCTGTGGTGGGCCGCGTCGCGGCATCTGCCGGTCTACGTTCTGCCCGGGCCGCAGCCGATCGCCAAGGCGATGGTCGGTTTCGTCACCGATCCGGCGAACGCCTGGCACGCCGCCGTCAGCTTCGGCCGCGTCGTTGCATCGGTCGCGGTCGCCATGGCGCTGGCGCTCGGCATCGCCGCCGCGGTCCGCGCCTGGCCGGTGCTCGACGCCGTCGTCGAGCGCCGCATCCTGACGCTGCTCAACAGCTTCCCCTCGGTCGGCTGGGCGATCCTCGGCGTCGTCTGGTTCAAGATCTCGACGCCGACCGTGCTGTTCATCCAGGTCGCGATCGTGCTGCCGTTCTGTATCGTCAATGCGCTCGCCGGCTTCCGGCAGATCGACGCCGATCTCGACGAACTCGGGCGGAGCCTGACGCGCCGGCCGCTGCGCCGCTTCGTCAAGGTCACGCTGCCGCTGGTGGCGCCGTTCCTGATCGCCGGCATCCGCGTCGCCTACGGCATCTGCTGGAAGATCGCGCTCGTCTCCGAATTGTTCGGCGCGTCGACCGGCCTCGGCTATCTCCTCATGCAGGCGCAATCGGTGTCCGACGCAGCGACCGTCTTCGCCACTTGCCTGTTCATCGTGCTCGTCTACACCGTCACCGACTATCTGCTTCTGCGGCCGCTCGCGCTGCGCTATTCAGTCAATCAAGGACGACAGCAATGACCGCCACGACCCTCGACAAGATCGGCCCTGCCCCGCGCGTCGCCGTCGAGCACGCCGGCTCCGGCGAATTCGTGCTGTTCATGCACGGCATCGGCGGCAACCGGCGCAACTGGCGCGACCAGATGCCGGCCTTCGCGGCGCAGTATCATGCGGGCGCATGGGATGCGCGCGGCTACGGCGACAGCGACGACTATGACGGCCCGCTCGATTTCGGGTCCTATGCCGACGACGCCGTCCGGGTGATGGACCATTTCGGCGTCGCGCGCGGACACATCGTCGGCCTGTCGATGGGCGGGCGCATCGCCATGGATCTCGTCGCCCGCTATCCCGGCCGCGTGGCGACGCTCACTTTGTGCGACACGCACAAGGGCTTCGCCGGCTTCACGGAGGAGAAGAAGAAGGCCTTCATCGCCGCTCGGAAAGAGCCGCTCGTCAACGGCAAGGAGCCGAAGGACATTGCCGAGCCGGTCGCGCGCACGCTGGTTGGGCCGAACGCGTCACGCGAGGCGTTCATGCAGCTCGTCGACAGCATGTCGCGGCTGCACAAGGAGTCCTACATCAAGAGCATCGAAGCGACCGTACGCATGGACGTGCGCACCGACCTCGGCAACATCCGCGTGCCGACGCATGTCGTGGTCGGCAGCGAGGATCGGCTGACCACGGTCGCGATGGCGCAGGACCTGACCGCCGAAATCCCGGGCGCCGTGCTCACGGTGATCGACGACGCCGGCCATCTGGTGAACATCGAGAAGCCGGCCGAGTTCAACGCCGCCGTGCTCGGCTTCCTCGGCCGTCACCGCGGCGGCTGAGCGGCCATTGCCCCCGCACCCGGCATCCGCACCAGCGCGACGCCGGGCGTCTCGACCACCATCGCCTGCATGTCGATGTGCGGAAAATTGCGCCGCTTGTTCTCGCCGCTGCGATAGGCGTGCTCGCGCACCAGCGCGGCGGCACGCGTCGATTGCCGATCGATCAGCGCGGCGAGGATGCGGCCATGGTCCTCGTGCGCCGCAGTCAGTTGGCGATGAAGCAGTGCGGGCTCGGCGACATTGAAGATCGTGGCGCGCGGCGACGCCAGCGGCACCAGATTGACCTGCGCATAGGCCGCGGCCAGCGGCCGCAGCCCGGACGCCTCGACCAGCGTCGCGTGGAACGCCTCGTTGATGTCGCACCAGGCCAGCCGCGCCGCGGCGTCGAAGGTGGACGCTTTCAGGAGCTCGTCGGCCCGCGCGATCGACGCCTCCATCCGTTCGCGAAATGATTTGCCCAGCCCGCGCTCGGCCGTGGCGCACACCGCGACACCTTCCAGCTCACCGCGCACCAGGATGGCCTCGACGACCTCGTCGAGGCTGAAGCTGCGCACCCGAAAGCCCCGCCGTGGCAGCCGCACCAGGAGCCCGTCGCGCTCGAGGGCAGCCATTGCGAGCCTCGCCGGCGTGCGCGACACGCCGATGAGCTCGGCGGCGCGCGCCTCGGGCAGCTTCACGTCGAGTGGAAAGGCGCCGCGCAGCACCAGCGCCCGCAGGCGCTCGGTGGCCCGGTCGAACTGGCTCTCCACCGCCAGGGCTTCAGCATCGCCATCGCTTTGCATGCCGTTTGGCGCATTTCTCGCGTCGCGTGCGCTCATATTCTTGACCTCAACCATTTTTTGCATGCAAAATCATTCTACGACAGAGTACCGAGGAATCAAAGCCATGCTCCAGCCCCCGCGGCCCGACCTGCCAACATCCTTTCCGCGCTTCGACAGGCCGCCGCTGCTGGAGAGCCGAAAGCCGCGCTGCCCGCCCTATACGACCGTCACCAGCGCCGACCAGTTGATGCCTTACCTCGATGTGGTCGCGCGCCGTCCCTACAATCAGGGCCTTCACGCCTGCTGGGACCTGAAGGCGGGCGAGCGCATCCAGCTCCGCGTCGACAACTGGCACGACCCGCTCGTCATCGAGGCGAGCAAGCGCATCCTCGAGAAGTACGGCTGCAAGTACGAGATCCTGTTCGTCGACAAGGGCCCGGTCCGGCAATGGAAGGGCTCCGACGAAGTCGAATATTACCTGTATCGCACCAAGGAACTGGCCGAGTGGATGGACCAGTGGGACGTGATGTCCCGCGAAGGCAAGTTCGACAAATTGCTGTGGGGCTACGGCGGCCCCGTGCTGGTCGACACCCACATGAAGATCCAGCGCATGCCGTTCATCACGCCGGAGATCCTCGCCTCGCCGGCGCATTTGATGCCGTACGAATTGCTGCACGCGATCGACATGTGGACGTGGAAGCGCATCCTCACCGCGAAACGCGTGCGCATCACCGATCCGGAAGGCACCGACGTCGAGTACACGAACCACGACGGCTATTACGACCGCAAGCGCGAGTTCCTCAATCCCGACCTGGTGCACGACACCTGGACCGGCAACGAAGGCTTCGGAAAGACCTATTTGCCCGGCCACGTGCTCGGCAAGCCGTGGGTCTATCTCGCCGGCAAGGAAGACGGCAACGGCGTCATCGCCGGCACGACCAATCACATCGCGCCGGTCGACTGGACGCAGCTCGTCATCGAGAATTCCAAGATCGTCGAGATCAACGCCGGCGGTGAGTTCGGCGAGAAGCTGCGCAAGCTCAAGTCGGAGACCGATCACCTTCAATATCCCGGCTTCCCCGGCAAGGGCCTGTTCTACTGGTGGGAAGCCTCGATCGGCACGAACCCGCACATCCATCGCCCGCGCAAGGGATTCCCGTCGGGCTGGATCAACTGCCTCTACGAGCGCGTGCACTCCGGCGTCATCCATATCGGCTTCGGCACGATCATCTCGAGCATGAACGAGCGCCGCGCCGCCAAGGCCGGACTGCCGGTCGGTCACTGGCACCTGCATCTCTATTTTCCAACGATCCATCTCGAGCGCGAAGGCGACAACGAGAAGATCATCGAGAACGGGCGCCTGCTCGCGCTCGATGATCCGGAGATCCGCAAGCTCGCCGACAAGCACGGCGGCGCCGATCTGTGGCTGCAGGAAAGCTGGATCCCGGCGGTGCCCGGCCTCAACGTCGCCGGCGACTACTGGGACCATTATGCGAAAGACCCGATGAAATGGGTCGACACCGAACTCACCGTGTGCCGCGAATTTCATCACCTGTTCATGGACATGGTCGGTGGCGATCACCGCTTCTGCCACGATCGTTACGGGGTGTGGGGCGGCGGTCCCGGCGCGCACGCGGTCGCTGCGGGCAAGATGCCGGTCTGCACCGAAGTCGGCCCCGGACATACGCCGGGAGGAAGCTGCTGCGGCGGCCACTGAAGTGGCCGTCGCGCGAGCGCGTGAATGAAAACAAAGGCGGCGCGGACCAACCGCGACCGCCGCAACCATCGGGGAGGATGATCAATGAACTTTCGTCGACGCGCGGCTGCGCGCCTGCTCGCCATAACCGCCGCCTGCGCGGCCACGATCGTGCTCGGCGCGCCGCAAGCGGCGCAGGCCGGTTATCCCGACAAGCCGATCCGCGTGATCGTGCCGTTCCCGCCGGGCGGCGGCGGCGACACGCTCGCCCGTCTCGTCCTGACCAAGATCGCCGAGCAGCAAGGCTGGTCCGTCATCGTCGATAATCGCGCCGGCGCCGGCGGCAATATCGGCACGGCGAGCGCCGCGCATGCAGCGCCCGACGGCTATACGCTGGCCTACGGCACCAACGGCACGCACGCGATCAACCAGACGCTCTACAAGAATCCGGGCTTCGATCCGGTCAAGGATTTCGAGCCGATTTCGCGCTTCACGCAGATCGCCTTGTTGCTCGTGACCAATCCCGAAAAGATCCCCGCGAAGAACGCCAAGGACCTGATCGCTTATCTGAAAGCCAATCCAGGTAAGATCAACGTCGCCTCCGCAGGCAACGGCACGACATCGCATCTGGCCCAGGAAATGTTCAAGGCCGCGACCGGCGTGCAGTACCAGCACGTGCCTTATCGCGGCGGCGGCCCGGCCAAGATCGATCTTCTGTCCGGTCAGGTGCAGATGATGATTGAAATCATGCCGAGCGTGTTCCCGATGGTGAAGGCGGGGAAGCTCAACGGCCTCGCCGTCACCACGGCCAAGCGCTGGCCGCTTGCGCCAGACGTTCCGACCCTCAATGAGGCGGCGGTGCCCGGCTTCGTCGTCACGGCGTGGGACGGCCTGTGGGCGCCGAAAGGCACGCCGAAGGAGGTCGTCGACATCTGGAACGCAGCGGCGCGCAAGGCGCTGGCTGACCCGGCGCTGCGCGACAAGCTGCTGGCGAGCGGCGCCGAGCCGTCGCCCACATCGCCCTCGGAGCTCGGCGCATTCGTCAAGTCCGAGATTCCGCGCTGGGGCAAGGCGGTCGAGCAGTCGGGCGCAAAGGTCGATTGATCGTCAAAAGACGCGGCGTCGCTCAGGCCAGCTTGCGCGGCGCCGCGGTCTTGGTATCGCCCGTATTCGGCGTGCCGGTCGGCTCGATCAGCAGAAGGTGGACCTCTTCGCGCGCGACCGGCCGATGTTCGACTCCTTTCGGCACGATGAACATCTGTCCCGGCCCGAGCGACACGGTGCGGTCACGCAGCTCGATGTCGAGATGACCCTTCAGCACGAAGAAGAAGTCATCCGTGTCGTCGTGCTTGTGCCAGACGAATTCGCCTTCGACCTTCACGACCATGACATCGCAGTCGTTGAACTGCGCGACCGTGCGCGGCGACCAATGCTCCGAGAATGTCGCGAGCTTCGCGGCGAGATCGATCTTGTCGCTCATGGCATGCGCCTCGTTGCTGCCGGCGCCGTCCGCAGCGTAGCGCCGCCTATTGAGCCCGGCCGTTGCCGTTCGCCTTCGCCGCGCTCGCCCCGTCATAGGCCCATTGCACGTAGAGGCCGGCCCAGGTGAAGCCGCCGCCGAAGGCAGCGAGCACGAGCTTGTTGCCGGCTTTCAGCCGCTTCTCGTAGTCCCACAGGCAGAGCGGGATCGTCGCGTTGGTGGTGTTGCCGTATTTGTCGATGGTCACCATCACGCGGTCCATCGGCAGGCCCATGCGCTCGGCGGTCGACTCGATGATGCGCTTGTTGGCCTGATGCGGCACCAGCCAGTCGATCATGTCACCGCGCAGATTGTTGCGCGCCATGATCTCGCCGGACACTTCCGCCATCTTGGCGATGGCGAATTTATAGACCGCAGCGCCTTCCTGGTGGACGTAGTGCAGGCGCGCCGCGACGCTCTCCGCCGTCGGCGGAATGCGCGAGCCGCCGGCCTTCTGGTGCAAATGGATCCAGCCCGAGCCGTCGGAGCGGATCAGCGAATCCATGATGCCGTAGCCCTGCTCGTCCGGCTCGAGCAGCACCGCGCCGGCGGCGTCGCCGAACAGCACGCAGGTGGCGCGGTCGGTGTAGTCGATGATCGACGA
Organism: Pseudolabrys sp.; assembly: GCA_051959715.1. GTDB lineage: Bacteria > Pseudomonadota > Alphaproteobacteria > Rhizobiales > Xanthobacteraceae > Pseudolabrys. Next base: position 2,744 of record JBQCFB010000587.1, on the reverse strand, counting down.
CATCTTGTCGGCGCCGACGACGATCACCTTGCGCGCCGTGCCGGCGGCAATGAACTGCGCGCCGATCGTCAGCGAATAGAGGAAGCCCGAGCAGGCCGCCTGCACGTCGAACGAGCCGACATTGCGGATGCCGACCATGTCGCAGATGAGGTTCGCGGTCGACGGGAACTGGAGGTCCGGCGTGGTCGTCGCGCAGATGAGGAGATCGACGTCCTCGGGCCGGGTGTGCGTTTTCTCGAGCAGGCCTCGCACCGCCTCAGCCGCCATGTGCGAGGTGCCCAGCCCCTCGCCCTTGAGGATGTGCCGTTCCTTGATGCCCGTGCGCTCGGTGATCCACGCATCCGTGGTGTCGACCAGGCGCGCCAGATCCGCATTGGTGAGCAGATCCGGCGGCACGTAGCCGTGCACGGCGGTAATGGCGGCACGCGGGGATGGAATCGGCAAAGGCGGGAGCCCTGTTAGACCATTGACATAAGCCCGATCGCACTGCCCGGGCAAGTTACTCCTGGGGGGCCTTTTGTGTCGCCGCCGCAAGGGTGGATTGGTTAAAGCCGGCCGCCGCCAGCACCAGCGCCGCTGCCCGGCGGCTCGGAACCGCCTGCCCGATCTCCATGATGCCGTCGAGGCGCGCCAGCGCCGCGATCTGGCCCCGCCGTTGCGGCGTGTCGGCAAGGAGCGGGGCGAGCGCGGCGGCGAGCTTCTCCGCCGTGCAGTCGCGTTGCAGGAACTCCGGCACCAGCTTCTCGCCGAGCACGAGGTTGGCCAGGATCGCCGTGTCCACCTTCACCAGCAGACGCGCGATCGCTTCCTCGAGCAGCGGCACCTTATAGGCGGCGATCATGGGCACGCCGGCGACCGCAAGTTCCAGCGTCGAGGTGCCGGACTTTGTCAGCGCCGCGCGCGCGGTCCGGAAAGCCGCGTCCTTCTCGCGCGGCTCGGTGACGACGCGGGCGGGCACCGGCCATTGCGCCACCGCCGCGCTGACGAGGCGCGCAAGCCGCGGCACTGCCGGCACGACGACGTCGAGACGACCGGCAGAGGCCATAACCCGACTAACCGCGGCGCCGAACACGGCCGCCATCCTCTGCACCTCGGCGGTGCGGCTTCCCGGCAGCACGAGCAGGACCGGCGGGTCGGCGAGACGACGACGCGCTTCCTCGTCGTTCGGGCGCAGGCGATCGACGGCTTCGGCGAGCGGATGGCCGACGTAATCGGTCGGCGGGCCGCCGAGCCTTCGCATCGCTTCAGGCTCGAAAGGCAGTAGCGCCAGAACGCGATCGATGTAGCTGCGCATCGTGCGCGCACGTCCCGGCCGCCAGGCCCATACCGATGGGCAGACGTAATCGAGGATCGGGATGCGCGGCGCCCGCGCGCGCACGCGCCTCGCAACGCGATGGGTGAATTCGGGGCTGTCGATGATCACCAGCACGTCGGGCTTCGCCGCGATCACGGCATCCGCCGCTTCGCGGATACGGCGCAGGATGAGCGGCAATCGCGCCGGGATCGCCGCAAAGCCCATGATGGCGAGATCGCCGAGCGGGAACGGGCTCGTCACCCCGGCCTCTGCCATGTGCGCGCCGCCGACGCCCGAGATTCGGACCGCACCTTGCGTCGCGTGCCGGAGTGCCGCGATCAACGCCGCGCCGAGCCGGTCACCGGATTCTTCGCCGGCGACGATGAAGACATGAGGCATCGTGCTCATGCCGGCGGACCGGCGGCACCGAAAACGAACAGGCCGGCGCGGTCGGCGGCTTCGCGCAGGGCATCGGGCTCAGCGACGACCGTCTCGCCGGCGATCACGACGATGCCGTTGAGGCCCGCCTTGGCGGCGGCCTCGACCGTGGCCGGCCCGATCGAGGGCAGGTCGAAGCGGCGGTCCTGATGCGGCTTCGGCGCCTTCACCAGCACGCCGCCCGGCGCACGGACGCGCCCGAGAGCGCGCAGCTTGGCGACGCGCGCCAGCATACCGTCAGTGCCCTCGGCCGCCTCCACGGCGACGATGTGGCGGCCGGCGACGACCGCCGCCTGGCCGATGTCGAAACGGCCGGATGCGGCGAGATAGTCGAGGCCGAGCGCCAGATTGGCGAGGTCGTCTCCGCCCGGCATGAGGCGTCCGAGCGAGCCCGACGGCGCCAGAATCTCCGGCGCCACCTCATGGGCACCGCGGAGCGTGAACCCCTGCTCCTCGACCAGTTTGGCAATGTTCGACAGCAAGTGGTTGTCACCGCCGAGGAAAGCCCTGGCGATCCGGGGCAGGATCTTGAGCGTGAGGAGGTCCGGACGGATGCTCCAGAGCGACGGGCGCGTGAGCGAGCCGATCAGCACAATCTCCCGGCAGCCGACGGGGCGGGCGATGCGGGCGAGCGTGCCGAACTGGCCGAGATGGAGCCAGGTGTGCTCCCGCCCCGCATAGTCCTCCGGCTTCGCCGCCCCCCGCACGGGAAAAAGGAGCACGCGGCGGCCATGCCGGGCGACGTGATCGGCCACCGCAAGCGGCAGGCTGCCGCCGCCGCAGACCAGCGCCAGCGGCCCTTCGGTGACCGTGGCCTCGTCTGCGCTCATTGATCCTGTTCGTCCTCGTTGCGCCTGATCGCCATGGTCAGCGGCCGCTTCCCGGCGCGAATGAACTCGACGATGCGCTCGACCAGCGCCTCGCCGGCATAGTCGGCGGCGACCTTGTCGAGCCGCGCGCGGAATTCGCCCTCGGCAAAGAACAGCGCCTGATAGGCCTCGCGCACACGATG
>JBQCFB010000586.1:0-6924 GCA_051959715.1 Pseudolabrys sp. | reverse complement strand
ACTTCGACCTTGGCCACCACTTCAAGCAGGTCGACACGATTTTCAAGCGCGTGTTCGGCTGAGGCACTGAGGCCATTGCCAGCGGCGCGAGGCGCGGTTTATCTCGACTGATCGCAACGCATCGGCCCGATTCGCTTGACGTTCATGCCCGACGCCGCACCGCCGACCATCCTCGTCTTCGATTCCGGCGTCGGCGGCCTGACCGTGTTCCGCGAGGTGAAGAAGGCGCGGCCCGATGCCCGCTACGTCTACCTCGCCGACGACGCCGGCTTCCCCTACGGCAACCAGCCGGAAGACCGGCTGATCGTGCGCATTGCCGAGGTGATCGGTGAGGCGATAAAGGCGCACGCGCCCGACCTGATCGTCGTCGCCTGCAACACCGCCTCGGTGATCGCGCTTGCCGACCTGCGCACGCGCTACGCGGTGCCCTTCGTTGGCACCGTGCCGGCCATCAAGCCGGCCTGTGCGCAATCGAGGACCAAGCGCATCGCGGTACTCGGCACGCAGGCAACCGTCAGCCGCGAATATACGCGCGCGCTGATCCGCGAATTCGCATCCGGCTGCAAGGTCGCGCTGGTCGGCTCGCCGCGGCTGGCCACCTATGCCGAGGCGGAGCTAGCCGGCACGCCGGTCACGGACGCCGACATCGCTGCCGAGATCCTGCCCTGCTTCCTCGACGAAGAGGGCGATCGCACCGATACGGTGGTCCTCGCCTGCACGCACTATCCGCTGCTGCTCGATCGCTACCGCCGCGTCGCGCCGTGGGCGGTTGAATGGCTCGACCCGGCGCCTGCGATTGCGCGGCGCGTCGCCGACCTGCTGCGCGACCGGCCCCCCTCGCCCGCCGCGGGTTCGCAGACGATCGCATTCACCTCCGGGCGCACGCCACCGCCCGCGCTCGCAAGGATGCTCGCAAGTTTCGGTTTCTAGGATGCCGCCAGCGCGTGGATTTCCCAGAAGCCGCGCCAGATCATGTCGACCGCGACGTAGAGAATGATCGCGAGACCGATATAGGCGATCCAGCGGTACCGGTTGAGCGTGCGGGCGATGAAGTTCGCCGCAACGCCCATCAGCACGATGGACAAGGCCAAGCCGAACACCAGCGCCCAGGGGTGCTCGCGCGCGGCGCCGGCGACGGCGAGCACGTTGTCGAGCGACATCGAGACGTCGGCAGCGACGATCTGCCAGGCCGCCTGCGCGAAGGTCTTGCGCGGCGCGGCCTCCGCGGCGGCAGGATCCGGGTCGGCGTGGTGTTTGCTTGCGCGCAGTTCGCGCCACATCTTCCAGCTCACCCAGAGCAGGAGGATTCCGCCGGCGAAGATCAGGCCGACAATGGCGAGGAGTTGGACGGCGACGCCGGCGAAGACGATGCGCAGCACGGTCGCGGCCACGATGCCGACGAGGATCGCGCGCGTGCGCTCCTTCGGCGGCAGGCCGGCGGCCGCGAGGCCGATGATGACGGCATTGTCGCCGGCCAGCACCAGGTCGATGACGATGACCTGGAACAGCGCGGCGAGCGCGTCATGCGATATGGACAGGGTCGAGAGATCGATCATGGCGGGCCCCGGGGCGGCTCAATCAGTCCGACATCGCAGTCCCATGACTGCCAGAGGGGCCCGGCCTGACGCGCGGGAAGATGGCCCCGCGCGGCCGCCTCCGCAACCCCTCCTTCCGGCGCAAAGGGCTCCATCGCGCGGCATGGTACAGGGTTTGACACCGACGCCGTATGTCCCTACAACCCGCCCGTCCTGGCGGCCCCCAAAGGCCGCCAGAGACGTTTCGCGACCCGTGGCAAGGCCTTGCGCTTTCGAGGCTTTTCCTGTCGGGCCGGGGGAGACCCCGGTCAGAGGAGGGCGCGGTTCCTCAAAGATCAACATCAACGCGAGGACGCGATGACCAAGCGCCTGGAATCCAAGTACAAAATCGATCGCCGCATGGGCGAGAACATCTGGGGCCGGCCGAAGAGCCCGGTGAACCGTCGTGAGTACGGCCCCGGTCAGCACGGCCAGCGCCGCAAGGGCAAGCTGTCCGACTACGGCGTGCAGCTGCGCGCCAAGCAGAAGCTGCGCGGCTATTACGGCAACATTTCCGAGAAGCAGTTCCGCGGCATCTACCAGGACGCCATCCGGATGAAGGGCGACTCGGGCGCGCACCTGATCGGCCTCCTGGAGCGCCGTCTCGACGCGGTCGTGTTCCGCTCCAAGTTCGCGCCGACGCCGTTCGCGTCGCGCCAGCTCATCAACCACGGCCACATCCTGGTGAACGGCAAGAAGGTCAACATCGCCAGCTATCGCTGCAAGGTCGGCGACGTGATCGAGGTCAAGGAAAAGTCGAAGCAGCTCGCGCTGGTGCTCGAGTCGCAGGCTTTGGCCGAGCGCGACGTGCCGGACTACATCGAGCTCGACGGCGCCAAGCTGACCGCCAAGTTCGCGCGCATCCCGACCCTGACGGACGTGCCCTACGCGGTCCAGATGGAGCCGCACCTCGTGGTCGAGTATTACTCGCGCTGATTTTGCTCCGCCTTCTTCGGCAAGCGGCAAATCCCTCGCCCACCGGCGGGGGATTTTGCTATTCAGGACGAGGACACCGTCGGAGGATCGCCGCATGACCGCCCTCTCCCGCCGCGCCCTCCTGGCGACCGCTGCGGCCGGCCTCGCCGCCGGCGCGCTCCCGGTCCGCGCCGCCACGGCGCCGACCACGTTCAAGCACGGCGCCTTCGACGTCATCGTCGTCAGCGACGGCCACCTCGAACTGCCGGTGAGCTTTCTCGCCGGCGATGCGCCGGCGGCCGAGCGCGACGCCATCATCAAGGAGTCGGGCATCACCGGCCCGCAGTACAACTCGCCGACCAACGTCACGCTGCTCAAGCGCGGCGACGCGCTGACCCTCGTCGACATGGGCTCGGGCGGACGCTTCATGCCGACGGCCGGCAAGCTGTGGGAGAACCTCGAGGCCGCCGGCATCGACAAGGCGAAGATCGCGCACGTCGTCTTCACCCACGGCCATCCCGACCATCTCTGGGGCGCGGTCGACGAATTCGATGAATTGCAGATCCCGGGTGCGACCTTCCATATCGCCGCCAATGAGTGGAATTTCTGGGAGGGCGACAATGCGCTGCGCTCCATCGCACCCGAACGCGCAGGCTTCGTGACCGGCGCACGGCGCAATTACGCGGCGCTCAAGGACAAGGTGAAGACGATGAAGCCGGGCGACGAGGTGCTCCCAGGCGTGCACGTGCTCGACACGCCTGGGCACACGCAGGGCCATGTATCGCTGGCGCTCGACGGCGGCGACGGCCTCGTGATCGGCGGCGACGTGCTCACGCACCCGATCATCTCGTTCCGCCATCCGGAGTGGTGGCCGGCGACCGATCACGTACCCGAGCAGGCGGCCGCGACGCGCCGGAAGTTCCTCGACCGAATGGCGAGCGAGCGCTCCAAGCTCATCGGCTTCCACCTGCCCTATCCCGGCCACGGCATGGTCGAGCGCAAGGACGGCGCCTACCGCTTCGTCGCGATCTGACGCCTCCTAATACGGCGGCGGCAACAATGCCGCGACGAGCGCGCCGGCCGGCGGCACCCAGGCGGCAATGAGCGCGGCGGTCGTCTTGCCCTTCCTGTTCAGGATGAATCCGGCGAAGGCCGCGGCGATACAGACGACAACGGCGGCCCAATAGGCCGCCGTTGCAAATCCGTGGGCGTTCATGCTCTCCGGCCCGCCGCCGGTCACGAAACCGGACACCGCGATCAGGAGGGCCGCCAGCGCCAGATCAACGAGCGCCGCGACGATCAGCAGGGCCGTCGCCATGGCGCGTCCGTCATCGGCTCCGTTAAGCGCTCTGCCCGGCCTTGACGCCCTTCTCGGTCAAAAGACCCTGCAACTCGCCGGCCTGGAACATCTCGCGCACGATGTCGCAGCCGCCGACGAACTCGCCCTTCACGTAGAGCTGCGGGATGGTCGGCCAGTTCGAGTACGACTTGATGCCGGTGCGGATCTCGTCGGATTCGAGGACATTGATGCCCTTGTAGCTGACGCCGAGGTGATCGAGGATCTGCACGACCTGACCCGAAAAACCGCACATCGGGAACTGCGGCGTGCCCTTCATGAACAGGACGACGTCGTTGCTTTTCACTTCATTGTCGATGAATTGCTCGATTGCCATGTGACCGCGTCCTCAAGGATCCTGTGCCGTCGGGCGGAATCCGCCCGCTTTGCCGATATATGTAGCCCATATCCCCCTGCCACCCCAAGGGGCAAGGGCCGGGGCCGGGAGCAGGCCTGCCCTGCGGGGGCGATCAGGCGTTCTCCGGGGCCGCCGTCTGCAGCGCCAGCGCGTGCAGGACGCCGCCCATCTGCCCTTTCAGAGCCTGGTAGACGAGCTGGTGCTGCTGCACCCGCGACTTGCCCTTGAACGCGGCCGAGACCACCGTGGCGGCGTAGTGATCGCCGTCGCCGGCGAGGTCGCGGATCGTCACCTGAGCGTCCGGGAGGCTCTCCTTGATCAACCGCTCGATTTCGCCGGCGTCCATCGCCATTGCCGGAAACTCCTCATTGCCTGCGCGCAAAACGCCTGGCGCGCGCGAATCCATGCCGTTTCCTAAGCGTCATTTGCGCCCAAATTTTTACCGCTGACAATATCCGCTCCGGCGGTAACATCGAGTTGCACACTCCGCTCGACGCGGAGAACAAAAATTCGGGGATTCACAATGAAACGAAACGCTCTTGTGGCGGCCGTCGCGGCCGCCGCGGTCCTGTCCGCGGTATCGATGGCGCAGGCGCAGATTTCGAGCGCGCAGCAGAGCGCGCTGCGGTCGAACTGCCGCTCGGACTTCATGTCGCACTGCTCAGGCGTCACGCCGGGCGGCAAGGACGCGCTGATGTGTCTGCAGAAGAACGTCGATGCGCTGTCCGGCGGCTGCCAGGCGGCCGTCCGCGCCACGATGCCGGCGCCGGCTGCCGCAGCCAAGCCGGCCGAACCGCCGCCGCCGCCACCCGCAGCGGCCGCCGCTCCAGCGTCGGCGCCGGCCCCTGCGCCGGCCGCAGCAGCACCAGCGGCAGCGCCCGCACCGGAGGTGAAGGTCGCAGCGCCGCCGCCGGCTGCGATCAAGCCGGCTTCGCCGAAGCCCGCCGCTTCGACCGCTCCGGCCGCGATTGCGCCAGTTGCGCCCATCGCCGCCGTCGCGCCTGCCGCCCCGGACCCGGCCAAGCTGAAGGCGCTGAAGTTCACCTGCCGGTCCGACTTCAAGCGCCTGTGCAAGAACGTGCCGGAAGGGCCCGAGGCCTTCGCCTGCCTTCAGAGCCACAGCGCCAGACTGTCGGCGAACTGCCGCACCTCGGTCGCCGATCTTGCCGCCTCGATGCCTGAGGGCGCCGTCATGCCGGCGGCCGTGGTCAAGCCGGCGCCGGTCGCGCATCCGCCAAAGGCACCGGTGGTCGACGCCGCGGCGATGGTCCGCGGCTGCAAGCTCGACATGGTCCGTCATTGCCGCGGGGTCGGTGTCGGCGGTGGCAGAATGATCGCCTGCCTCACCGCGCACGAGGCCGATCTCACGGTCCGCTGCCGCACGCTGATGAAGATCACGAGCCCGCTGCACTAGACCGCGGCGGCGCAACGCCTGGGGCGCGGAACGCGTCTCAGGCGTTGGTGACTTCACCCGCCATGTAGGCCGGCAGCCAGGCTTCGAATTTGCCGCGCAGGTCGGCGACCGCGAGCGGCCGCTCGCCCGTCACCGACAGCGCCTTGCCGCCGGTGACGCCGAGTCGCCACACCGGCACGGCTGCCGCGCGGGCGCGCGCCAGCACCGCCTCGACCTTCGCCGCAGGCACTGTGATCACATAGCGCGCCTGATCTTCGCCGAACCAGAAGGCGTGCGCCGGCGTGTCCTCGGGCGCGGCGTCGAGCACCGCGCCGATCGACGAGGCGATGGCCATCTCGGCGATCGCCACCAGAAGCCCGCCGTCGGAGACGTCGTGCACCGCGCTCACCGTGCCGTCGAGGATGAGCGCGCGCACGAAGTCGCCGTTCTCGCGCTCCTCGGTGAGATCGACCGGCGGCGGCGCGCCTTCTTCGCGTGCGCACAGTTCGCGCAGGTACATGGACTGGCCGAGCCAGCCTGTGGTCTCACCGACGATGAGGATTGCCTCGCCCTCGCGCTTGAAGGCGATGCTGGCCGACTGCTCGAAATTGTCGAGCAGGCCGACACCGCCGATCGAGGGGGTCGGCAGGATCGCGCGGCCGTGCGTCTCGTTGTAGAGCGACACGTTGCCGGAAACGACGGGGAAGTCGAGCGCCTTGCACGCCTCGGCAATGCCGCGCACGCAGCCGACGAACTGCCCCATGATGTCGGGCTTTTCGGGATTGCCGAAATTGAGATTGTCGGTGATGGCGAGCGGCCTGGCGCCGACGGCGGTCAGGTTGCGCCAGCATTCGGCGACCGCCTGCTTGCCGCCTTCGAACGGATCGGACTCGCAGTAGCGCGGCGTCACGTCGGTGGTCAGCGCCAGCGCCTTCGGGCCATCCTCGACGCGCACAACCGCCGCGTCGCCGCCCGGACGCTGTACCGTGTTGCCGCCGATGACGTGGTCGTACTGCTCCCAGACCCAGCGCTTGGAGCAGAGGTCCGGCGTCGCCAATAACAGTTCGAGCGCGTCGGCCGTCGCATGCGGCGGCGGCACGCTCGCCGCGTCCACCTCGGCGGGTTTGATGCCGGTGACGAAGGGCCGCTTGTATTCCGGCGCCTCGGTGCCGAGCTCGGTGATCGGCAGGTCGGCCATCACCTCGCCGCGGTGTGTGACGATGAAGCGCTTCGACGGCGTCGTCTCGCCGACGACGGCGAAATCGAGGCCCCATTTGCGGAAGATCGCCTCGGCTTCCTTTTCCTTCTCCGGCTTGAGCACCATGAGCATGCGCTCCTGGCTCTCGGA
>JBQCFB010000585.1:0-2290 GCA_051959715.1 Pseudolabrys sp. | reverse complement strand
GCGCGCGAGCGCCGTGCGATCCTGATGGCGGGAAGCACGCGGTCGAGATGATCGACGAGCAGCACGACGTCCGCGGCTTCCGCCGACGCCGCAGCGCCCTTGGCTCCCATGGCCATGCCGATATCGGCGGCGGCGAGCGCCGGCGCGTCGTTGACGCCGTCGCCGATCATCATCACCGGGCCGCGCTTGCGCTCCGACAGCACGGTGAGGACCTTCTGGTCCGGCGTGAGGTCGGCGCGAACGAGATCGATCGGCAGGCCGAAGGCGATGAAGCGCGCGACCTCGGAACGGTCGCCGGTCGCCAGCACGATGCGCTCGATGCCGAGGGAGCGAAGCTCGTCGAGCAGCCGCGCGGTGCCGGCGCGCAGCGCGTCGTTCAGGACGAGAACGCCGGACGGCTCGCCGTCGACGGCGATCGCGACCGCAACCGCGCCCGCCGGCCGGTCCTTGGCCAGCGTCGAAAGCCCCGAACGCCCGATGCGGGCGGCGATGAAGCGCGGGCTGCCGACCATGACGGTGCGGCCGTCGACCTTGCCGACAATGCCCTCGCCCGGCGTCTCCGCGACCTCGGTGGGGATCGAGAGCGTCAGTCCGCGCGCCTGCGCCTCGGCGACGATGGTGCGCGCGACGATGTGCTTGGAGGCCTGGTCGAGCGAGGCGGCGAGCCGCATGAGGTCGTCGGGACCGAGCGCGTTGGCCGCTCGGATGTCGACGATGCGCGCCTCGCCGTGGGTGAGCGTGCCGGTCTTGTCGAGCACGAGGGCGCGGATGCGCGCCAGCGTCTCCATCGCCTTGCCGCCCTTGATCAGGATGCCTTGCCGCGCGGCGCGCGACAGCCCGGACACCAGCGCGACGGGCACGGCGAGGATGAGCGGACAGGGTGTGGCGACGACCAGCACGGCGACGGCGCGGATCGGGTCGCCGGTCAGGCCCCAGGCCGCGGCGGCGAGCGCGACCGTCACGGCGAGGAACAGCATGGCGTAGCGGTCGGCGAGCCGGGCCATCGGCGCCCGCGCCTTCTGCGCCGCCTCGACGAGGCGCACGACGCCGGCATAGGTGCTCTCGGCCGCGACGCGCGAGGCCAGAAGGTCGAAGGCGTCGCCGACATTGGTCGAGCCGGAGAGGACCGCCTCGCCCGCCCGCATCGTCACCGGCATGGCCTCGCCGGTCAGCGCCGACTGGTCGAGCACGGCGACGCCCGAGGCGACGCTGCCGTCGACCGGCACGACGTCGCCCTGCCGCACCATGAGCCGGTCGCCGGAGAGGACGTCCTCGAGCGGCACCTCCTCGAGCGCGCCGGCGCGGTGGCGAATCGCCGTGCGCGGCACGCGCGACAGGAGCGACGTCATCTCGCGGCGCGCCCGCCGCTCGGCGAAGGCCTCGAGCAGCTGCCCGCCGGCATACATCAGGGCGACGATGGCCGCAGCCAGCGCCTCGCCGAACACCAGGGCGGCGGTCATTGACAGGCCGGCGACGATGTCGAGGCCGACATCGCCGCGGCGGAGCGTGACGACGATCTCGACGAGAAGCGCCGCCAGCACCGGCAGCGTCACCGCCGTCCAGACCGCGGCGGCGAGCGCGTCGTCGCCGATGAGCCACGCGATCATGCCGGCCGCGAGGCCGGTCGCGGCGATCAGGGCGAGCAGCGGCCGGGCGCGCTGGAGCAGCTCGTTCATGACCGAAAGTCATGATCCGGGGCCGCTTTTCCGCCATGAGCGAGATCAAAGAAAGGCGCGGCCAAGGGCTTGATCCGCCTCCCCGTTTCGGGGACATTGCGGCCCGCGCGAAGGAGAAAAGCCAATGGCTCAAGGCCGCCGCATCGTCTGGCAGAACGTGCTGACCGTCATCAGCGCGGCGATCCTGATCGGCGCCGAAGTGTTCGGCGCGGCCTTCGCCGCCTCCTGGGCGATCGCCACGCTCGCCGACCTCGGCGCGTTCTGGGCGCGCATCCTCGACGTCATCTTCGTCATCGGCGGCGTCGTCGTGATGGCGCAGTTCATCCGCAACGCGCACCGCATCGAGCCGTTCACCGCGCGCTCCTGACGACGCGCGACGCAAGCTCGGCGCAAGCCTCGACGAAAAAGTTAAGGATGTTTTGGGTGCAGGCGAACTAATTCGCTTGCACATCGAAAAAAAAGTGTTATTTCGATCTTGCCCAATTTCGCACGTGCCTGTGGCCGTGTGTCGATCGGTAGGTAGCCGGACAAGAGGCCGGCCAGCCGCCTGAGGCAAGCGAGCTCCTTCCCACGGGAAGAGTAAGTAGCCTCAAGTTTTCTGATCGGCAGCCGGA
>JBQCFB010000584.1:0-5154 GCA_051959715.1 Pseudolabrys sp. | reverse complement strand
CGACCGCGTACCAGGTGAAATACAGCGTGAAGGCGGTGGCGACGCCGAGCGCGAACATTTCGAGCAGCCAGCGCGGCTTGCCGGTCAATTGCTCGACCAGCAGGCCGACGCGGATGATCTCACCCTTGCGGAACGTGTGCGCGAGGCCGAGGAACGACATCGCCGCCATGCACCACGAGCCGAAATCGTCGCCGGCGGGCAGATTGAGCCCGATCTGCCGGCCGACCGACATGTACATCATGATGAGGAAGATCAGCACCATGAAGGCGCCGGCGGCGTATCCGGACAGCAGATAGAGCCGATCGAGAAAACTGCGCATCGCTGCTTGTAAGCCCCCAACACCCGCAGAAACAAAGCCGAGCGGCCATCAGCCGATCGAAACCCCGGCGCGAAACCTATCAGCCGCCACCGTCGTCACAAGAGGCAAATATGACGGGCCCCGCGCTACGCGCGGGACCCGATCCTCGTCGACAATCGAACCTCAGGCCGCTTCCGCGGTCAGCACGCGGCCCTTCGTCTCCGGCAGCAGCAGCGCCGCGATGATGAGCAGGCCGTAGGCGATCAACGCGAACACGCCGATCGACTGGCCGAGCGGCAGCTTGGCGCTCAGCATGCCGACGAACATCGGATTGAGCGCCGCAATGCCGCGGCCGAAATTATAGGCGAAGCCCTGCCCCGAGCCGCGCATGCGCGTCGGGAACAGTTCGGTCAGGAACGGACCCATCCCGGAGAAGATGCCCGAGGCGAAGAAGCCGAGCGGGAAGCCGAGCCAGAGCATCAGCGTGTTGTCGACGGGAAGCTGCGTGTACACGATCACGGTGATGATCGAGCACAGCGCGTACAGGATGAAGTTGGCGCGCCGGCCGATCCGGTCACTGAGCCACGCGCTGACCAGATAGCCGATGAACGAGCCGACGATGATCACGGCGAGATAGCCGCCGGTGCCGAGCACGGTGAGCTTGCGCTCGGTGCGCAGGAATGTCGGCAGCCAGGTGGTGATGGCTTAATAGCCGCCGTGCGCGCCGATCGACAGCAGGCAGGTGAGGATCGTGGTGCGGATCATCGAGGGCGAGAAGATTTCGAGGAAGTTCGCCGCCTTGCCGGCCGCGCCGAGCTTCTTCTGCGTCTCGTCGAACACCTTCGGCTCGTCGACCATGCGGCGGATGAAGAAAACGAGGATGGCCGGCGCAATGCCGACCCAGAACAGCGCGCGCCACGCGGTCTCCTGACCGAAGGTCGTGAAGAACGCGGTGGCGAGCAACGCCGCGACGCCCCAGCCGATGGCCCAGCCGCTCTGCATGGCGCCGACGGCCTTGCCGCGATGCTCGGGGCGGATGAACTCGCCGATCAGCACCGCCGCCGCCGCCCATTCGCCGCCGAAGCCAAAGCCCATCAGCGCGCGGCAGGCGAGAAGCTGCGTGTAGTTCTGCGCGAAGCCGGTGAGGAAGGTAAAGATCGCGAACCAGGCGATGGTGATCTGCAAGGTGCGCACGCGGCCGAAGCGATCGGAGAGCGCGCCGGCGAACCAGCCGCCGAAGGCGGAGGCGAGCAATGTCGACGTGCCGATCAGGCCGGCGTCGGTGTTGCTGAGGTGGAAGGCGGCGATGATCGCCGGGATCGCGAAGGAGTAGATCTGCACGTCCATCGCGTCGAGGATCCAGCCGCCGGTGCAGGCCCAGAACGCGCTCTTCTCGCGCGGCGCCATCTCGCCGTACCAGTTGGTCGGATGATGGTCTTCGCCTGCGGTCGCTTGCATCGCCATTGTTTCTCTCCCTGGTCGGCGCGTTTGTTCCGCGCCTTGTAACTAGAATAACGACAGCTGATTGTTCTTCAGATCGGTCACCAGCATTGATCCCGGCGCATGGGTGATGGCGAAGGGCGGCTTCGCCGTCGCGATCGCCGATTGCGGCGTCACGCCGCAGGCCCAGAACACCGGCAGTTCGCCCGGCTCGACCGGCACCGCGTCGCCATAGTCGGGCTTGGCAATATCCTTGATGCCGATCTGCTCGGGGAAGCCGATGTGAACCGGCGCGCCGTGCACCGCCGGGAGGCGCGTCGTGATCTGCACCGCGCGGATCGCGTCGGCCGGCTTCATCGGCCGCATCGACACTACCATCGGCCCGTGGAACCGGCCGGCGCGCTGCGTCTCGATCGACGTGCGGTACATCGGTACGTTGCAGCCGAGCGCGATGTGGCGGACCGGGACGTCGTTCTGCAACAGCGGTTCCTCGAACGAGAACGAGCAGCCGATGACGAAGGACACGAGATCGTCGCGCCAGACCGCTTTCAGATCGGTCGGCTCGTCGACGAGCGCGCCGTCCTTCCAGACGCGGTAGCGCGGCAGGTCGGTGCGAATGTCGAGATCGGCGCCGAGCGCCGGCAGATGCGGATCGCCCGCCTCGGAGACGCCGAGCACCGGGCACGGCTTCGGATTGGCCTGACAGAAACGCAGGAACTCTTCGGCCCAGTCGCGCGGCAGGATCGCCAGGTTTCCCTGCACGTAGCCGTAGGCGAAGCCGGAGGTCGGGCCGGTGAAGCGGCCGCTGCGGCAGGCGCGCCGCACCGCCAGACCGGTATCGAGCGCATCGCGCGATGCGCCGGCGTCAGGACTGAGCATCGCGCGTCCCCTCCTCGCGATTGATCGTCGCCGTCCTTAGCCGACCATCATGGCCTCATCCCGTCCAATCGTGTTTTTGGATGGCGTCTGATAAGGTCGCCTTATCAGTCCTCGGGGACGGCACGGGCATGATCGACTTCAAATCGCTCGAGACCTTCATGTGGGTGGCGACGCTGCGCTCGTTCCGCGGCGCCGCCGAGAAGCTCAACACCACGCAGCCGGCTGTTTCGATGCGCATCGCCCAGCTCGAGGATTTCCTCGGCATCCGGCTGATCGAACGCGACCGCCGCCGCGTCTCGACGACGCAGAAGGGCCTCGAACTGCTCTCCTATGCCGAGCGGCTCCTGCGGCTGCGCGCCGAGATGATCGACGCCGTCGGCGATTCATCGACCATGCGCGGGCTGGTGCGCCTCGGCGTGTCGGAGTCGAGCGTGCACACCTGGCTGCCGGCGCTGATCGAACGCGTCAACGCCGCCTATCCCAATCTCGAGCTCGAGATCGAGGTCGACATCTCGCCCAACCTGCGCGAGCGCCTGGTCAGCAAGGAGCTCAACCTCGGCCTGCTCATCGGCCCGATCAGCGATCCCGGCCTGCAATCGCGGCCGCTGTGCTCGTTCCCGGTCGGCTTCGTCTGCTCCGACAAGGTGAAGTTCGCCAAAGCTCCAAGTAAGGCTGGCGCGATCGAGCTCGATGACATCGTCAAGTGGCCGATCATCACCTTCTCCCGCAACACGCAGCCTTACGCCAACGTGCGCGACCTGTTCGAGCGGAAGGGCCTGCGCCCGACCATTCACGCCTCGGCCTCGCTCGCCACCATCGTGCGCATGGCGCTCGACGGTATCGGCATCGCCGTCATCCCATCGTCGATCCTCGACAACATGGCCTTCGCCGGGCGTCTGCGCGTCTTGAAAACGCGCCCCGAACTGCCGAAACTGAATTTCGTGGTGAGCTGGCCGGCGACGCCGGACAGTTTCGCCGCGCAGAAGGTGGCCGAGATCGCCGGCAAGGTCGCGCGCGAGCAGGCTTGAGTTCGTTGCGTGATAAATCCGGCTTATCAAACTCCATCCGAAAACACGATTGGACGCGATGAGCGCGGCGCGGTTTGGTCGCGCAAGAGATATTGAGGGGAGCGTTACATGGCCAAGGCGACGGCGGCGCGCTGGGACTTCTGGATCGATCGCGGCGGCACCTTCACCGACATCGTCGGACGCCGGCCCGACGGCTCGCTGCAGGCGCACAAGCTGCTGTCCGAGAACCCGGAGGCCTATCCCGACGCCGCCGTGCAGGGCATTCGCGACCTGCTCGGGCTGAAGGCCGGCGATCCGATCCCCGCCGGCAAGGTCGGCGCAGTGAAGATGGGCACCAACGTCGCGACCAATTCTCTTCTCGAGCGCAAGGGCGACCGCACCCTGCTCCTCATCACCAAGGGATTCCGCGACGCGCTCAAGATCGGCTACCAGGCGCGGCCGAAGATCTTCGCCAAGGAGATCATCAAGCCCGACATGCTCTATGAGCGCGGCGTCGAGGTCGATGAGCGCATCCGCGCCGACGGCACCGTCGAGCAGGCGCCCGATCTTGCCGCCGTGCGGCGCGATCTCGAGGCGGCCAAGGCCGACGGCATCGACGCCGTCGCCATCGTCTTCATGCACGCCTACCGCTATCCCGCGCACGAGAAGGCGGCGGCCGCGCTCGCGCGCGAGCTCGGCTTCTCGCAAGTCTCGGTCAGCCACGAAGTCTCGCCGCTGATCAAGCTGGTCGGCCGCGGCGACACCACGGTGGTCGATGCTTATCTGTCGCCGATCCTGCGCCGCTACGTCGCGCAGGTCGACCGCCAGCTCGACGCGAAGAATTCCAAGGCGCGGCTGATGTTCATGATGTCGTCGGGCGGCCTGACCGCGGCCGAATTGTTCCAGGGCAAGGACGCGATCCTGTCCGGCCCCGCCGGCGGCGTCGTCGGCATGGCGGAGACCGGCCGCGAGGCCGGCTTCGACCGCCTGATCGGCTTCGACATGGGGGGCACCTCGACCGACGTGTCGCATTACGACGGCGAATACGAACGCGCCTTCGAGACCGAGGTCGCCGGCGTGCGCATGCGGGCGCCGATGATGCTGATCCACACCGTCGCCGCCGGCGGCGGCTCGATCCTGCATTTCGACGGATCGCGCTTCCGCGTCGGCCCGGACTCGGCCGGCGCCAATCCGGGGCCGAAGTGCTACCGCCGCGGCGGCCCGCTCGCCGTCACCGACGCCAATGTGATGCTCGGCAAGCTGATCCCCGACTTCTTCCCGAAGATCTTCGGCCGCCAACAGGACCAGCCGCTCGACGACGCAGCGGTGAAGGCCGCCTTCGCCGATATGGCGAAGGAGGTCGGCGACAAATCGCCGGAAGAGATCGCAGACGGCTTCGTCAAGATCGCCGTCGAGAACATGGCCAACGCCATCAAGAAGATCTCGGTGCAGCGCGGCTACGACGTCACGCGCTACGCGCTCAACTGCTTCGGCGGCGCCGGCGGCCAGCACGCCTGCCTCGTCGCCGAC
>JBQCFB010000583.1:0-2466 GCA_051959715.1 Pseudolabrys sp. | reverse complement strand
CGTGCCGCCGGCTGATCTGGCTCAATCCCCTCCTGCGTTTCGAGGGCTTCGAGCCCCGCGCCAAGGGTGTGCGGACGATCCTGCCGCATGTTGATGAACTGCGGCCGATCCACAATCTCGATGCCATGCGCGACCTCGTGCGCGCGCTTTCCGGCGCGCAGGTCAAGGGCCGCGATCCGAAGGAGATGCTCAGGCGCGTTGCCTGAGAAGGAGGTGAAGCATGCTCGCACGTGACGAAGACATCCTCAAAGCCGCCGAGGACTGGCGCAAGGCCGGGCGCGGCGTGGCGCTGGCCACCGTGGTCGAGACCTGGGGCTCGGCGCCGCGGCCGGTCGGCTCGAACCTTGTCATCGACGAGGAAGGCAACTTCCTCGGTTCGGTCTCGGGCGGCTGCGTCGAGGGCGCCGTGGTGACGGAAGCCATCGACGTGATCGACTCGGGCAAATCCAAGATGCTCGAATTCGGCGTCGCCGACGAGACGGCCTGGAAGGTTGGCCTGTCCTGCGGCGGAACCATCCGCGTCTATGTGGAGAAAGTCAGTTGAAACTCGACATCCTCCGCACCGTCAACGCCGAACGCGACGCGCGGCGTGCGGTCGTCGTCGTCACCCATGTCGACACCGGCGAGCAGCGCGTCGTGAAGGCCGGCGAGGTCGCGCGCGATCCGCTGCATGAGGTGCTGGAGAAGCGCCTGCGCATGGCGAAAAGCGGAATGGAGGAGACGGCCGCGGGCCGCGTCTTCCTGACCGTGCACGTGCCCTCGGCGCGCCTCGTCATCACCGGCGCCGTGCACATCAGCCAGGCGCTGGCGCCGATGGCTGCGCTCGTCGGCTACGACGTCACCATCGTCGACCCCCGCACCGCCTTCGCCTCGCAGGAACGCTTCCCGGCCGTGAGGGTGATCGCCGAGTGGCCCGACGTTGCGCTGCCGCCGCTCGACATCGACCACTACACCGCCTTCGTCGCGCTGACGCACGATCCGAAGATCGACGATCCGGCATTGCTGCACGCACTTCAGCGCGATTGCTTCTACATCGGCGCGCTCGGCTCGCGAAAGACGCACGGCCGCCGCGTCGAACGGCTGAAGCAGGCCGGCATTCCGGACGCCGCCATTGCGCGCATCCACGCGCCGATCGGGCTTGCCATCGGCGCAATCTCGCCAGCAGAGATCGCCGTGTCGATTCTCGCCGAGATCACGCAGTCGCTGCGCGTGAAGCGCGAGACGGCGGCGGAGGCGGCATGAAGTTCGGCGCGGTCCCCGTCGCCGATGCGCTCGGCGCGACGGCGGTGCATTCGATCCGTACGGGCGAGCTCGTGCTCAAGAAGGGCACGCTGATCCGCGCCGAGGAGGTCGCGGCGCTCAACGCCGCCGGCGTGAAGGAGATCGTTGTGTCGCGGCTCGAGCCCGGCGACGTCTCCGAGGACGAGGCCGCCGCCGACATCGCCGCCGCACTCAAGGGCGAAGGCGTGCGGCTCGACCGCGCCTTCACCGGCCGCTGCAATTTGTTTGCCGACCGCGCCGGCGTGCTCGTCGTCGATCGCGGTGCGATCGATGGCTTGAATCGCGTCGATGAAGCGGTCACCGCCGCGACCTTGTCCGCGTTCAAGCCGGTGGTGGAAGGCGAGATGATCGCCACGGTGAAGATCATTCCGTTTGCCGTGGCCGCCGCCGCGCGCGACAAAGCCGTCGCGGAAGCCTCGCGTGCCGCGCCCGTCATCCGCGTCGCGCCCTACACGATCAAACGCGTCGGCATCGTCTCGACGCTGCTGCCGGGCCTCTCGCCCAAGGTGATCGACAAGACGCTGAAGATCACCGAGGCGCGGATCGCGCCGGCCGGCGCCACCATCGTTGCGGAAAAGCGCGTGCCGCACGAACAGGGGGCGCTCGCCCGCGCGATCACCGAGGTGCGCGCCGCCGGCGCCGAACTCGTCATCGTGTTCGGCGCCTCCGCCATCGCCGACCGGCGCGACGTCATTCCGATGGCGCTCGAGACGGCCGGCGGCGAGATCGAGCATTTCGGCATGCCGGTCGATCCGGGCAACCTGATGCTGGTCGGCCGCATCGACGGCGAGCCGGTGCTCGGCGCGCCGGGCTGCGCGCGGTCGCCGAAGGAGAACGGCTTCGACTGGATCCTGATGCGTCTTCTCGCGGGCCTGCCGGTGACGCGTGCCGACATCACCGGCATGGGCGTCGGCGGCCTGCTCATGGAGATCGTGACGCGGCCGCAGCCGCGCACCGAGCCGAAGCCCGAGAAGGGCCGGCGCATGGCCGCCGTCGTCCTCGCCGCCGGTCGCTCGACGCGCATGGGCGCGATCAACAAATTGATCGCCGAGATCGGCGGCAAGCCGCTGGTGCGCATCGCGGCCGAGCAGGCGCTGGCTTCGCATGCGTCGCCCGTGATCGTCGTGACGGGCCACGAGCGCGAGAAGGTCGAAGCCGCGCTTGCCGGTTTGCCGGTCAAGTTCG
>JBQCFB010000582.1:0-3694 GCA_051959715.1 Pseudolabrys sp. | reverse complement strand
GCGTCAATGCCTCGGCGCAATATGCAGGGCTCGCCGCGCTCACCGGGCCGCAGGACGAAGCCGAGAAGATGATTGCGGAGTTCGACCGGCGGCGGAAGGTCGTGGTCGAGGGGCTCAACAAGTTGCCGGGCGTGTCGTGCGTGACGCCCAAGGGCGCGTTCTACGCGTTCCCCAACATCAAGGGCACCGGCTGGAAGGCGAAGGATCTTGCGACGACTCTGCTCAACGACACCGGCGTCGTCACCATCGGCGGCCCCGACTTCGGCATTCTCGGAGAAGGCTATCTGCGCCTGTCCTACGCCAATTCGACCGAGAACATCCTCAAGGCGCTCGACCGCATGGGCGACTTCCTGTCCAAGCGCAAGGCGGCGTAGCCGCTAGCCCTTCGGCGTTTCCGTCGCTCCCGCCTGCCGGATGCGCACGTCGCGCACGGGAAAGGGAATGTCGATGCCCTCGCGCTTGAAGGCGTCCCATAGCGCCAGCATGACCGGCGCGCGCACGTTGATGATGCCGTTGTCGGGATCGGCGATCCAGTAACGCAGGCTGAAGTCGAGCGAGGACTCGCCGAACGCTTCGAACCAGCAGACCGGCTCGGGGTCGCCCAGCACGCGCGGCACGCGCATGGCCGCCTCGACGGCCACCTTGCGGACCTGGTGCGGGTCGCTGTCGTAGGACACGCCGAAGCGCGAGATCAGCATCATCCGGTTGTTCGAATACGACCAGTTGATCACGTGCTGGGTGACGAAGTCCTCGTTCGGCACGAGAATCTCGCGGCCGTCGCGCGTGTCGACCGAGGTGTAGCGCGCGCCCATGTTCGTAACCCAGCCGAACTGGTCGCCGACGGTGATGATGTCGCCCGGTTTGATCGACTTGTCGGCAAGCAGGATGATGCCGCTGACGAGGTTCGACACGATCTTCTGCAAGCCGAAACCGATGCCGACGCCGATGGCGCCGGAGAAGAAGGCGAGGGCGGAGAGGTCGATGCCGACCGTGGACAAGGTGATCAGGATGGCGAAGGTGATCAGCAGGAGCCGCGTCACCTTGCCGATCAGCACCTGGATCGACGGCGTCAGTTCGGCCGTGCTGCGGACGCGTTTGTCGAGGAAGTCGCCTGCCGCCTTCGCCGCCCACAGCGCCAGCATGAGCAGGACCGCCGTTTTGATCACGAGCAGCGGCGAGATGCGCAGGCCGCCCACCACCACGGCGACCGAATCGAGCGCCGTCATGGCCGGCGCCAGCAGGCCGAGGATGCTCAGCGCGGCGATGGTCCAGGCGAAGACCGCGACCAGCTTGTAAACGAACTGGTTGCGTATGAGCCCCGCGACCATCGCGATCACGAACCACGCAATCGCAAGCCGCGCGGCGACGCCGAGCAGGTAGGACCGGCTCGGCCAGGTCAGCGACAGCATCGCGCCGTGCATGACGGCGATGACGAGCACGAATACGATTGTGCCGATATTGGCGATCAGGAGCCGGCAGAACTGTCGGGCAGGCGCCGGCCAACCCATCGTCAGGGAGGTGAGATCGACCCGCCGCTGGGCGACGTTGGCTGCGGCGGCGGCGATCGCCGCAGCGACGCCGATCTCGGCGACCTGGATCGCCAGCCAGACCGAGAACAGGTCGCTGGCGAGCGCCTTCAAGGTTTCCCTGACCGCGCCGAACTCAGGCTGGATGCTGGAATTCACGGCCTCCTCCGAACCCCTCTTTGAAACTGCCCGCAACATTCGCCAAGATCAAGCGCGGGACCGTGCCGGCACCAGGCCGCGGTGCGGCTGCAGGGGGAAAGACCAATGTACGACCGGAATTTGTCCGAAGAGCTCCGCATGATGCGCCAGAGCTGCCGCGAATTCGTCGACGCGGTGGTGCTCCCATTCATCAAGGAGAACTGGAAGCTCGAATGGTCCATGGTGCCGGAGGAGCGGCTGCCGGCGCACATTCTCGAAGAGGCGGACAAGATCGGCATCCGCACGCTCGGCGTGCCGGAGGAGTATGGCGGCGTCGAGCTGGAGAAGGGCACAGAGGTGAAGACCTTCGCTGTCATCTCCGAGGAAATCGCGCGCGGCGATTCGGGCCTCGCCGACAAGCTTGTGCAGAACTGGAAGGTGTCGGTGCTCTTGCGCCAGCTTGCGCCGAAGCACCTCCAGGAAAAATGGTTCAAGCGCCTTGTCGCGGATCCGAAGTTCCTGATGGCGCACTGCCTGACCGAGCCGCGCGGCGCGTCCGACCGCTGGCTGCCGTATAACGTGCCGGAAGCGGCGATGCAGACCAAGGCGGTCAAGGTGGACGGCGGCTGGGTGATCAACGGCCGCAAGCAGTTCATCTCGAACGGCTACGACGCTTCGCTCTATGTCGTCTACGCCAACACTAACACCAAGGTCGGCATGCTTCAGGGCACGTCGTCATTCCTGGTGCCGCGCGAGACCAAGGGCTTTTCTGTCGCCCGCTGCAACGAGACGCTCGGCTGCCGCTTCATGAACAATGGCGAGATGGCGTTCGAGGACATGTTCGTGCCGGACGACCATCTTCTCGTGAAGGACAGTGCGCTCGGCTCCGCCGGCATCTATTTCCGCCCCGGCAAGATCATTCAGGCGGCCAAGAATCTCGGTGTCGGCGTGCGCGCCTTCGAGGCGACGTCGGACTACGTGCAGAACTACGTGCAGGGCGGGCGTATCCTGATCAAGCATCAGGCGGTGGCGTTGAGGCTCGCCGACATGGCGACCAAGATCGAGGCCGTGCGCGCGCTGCTCGACCGCGCTGCACAGGCTGTCGACGATGACGCGCCGGAAGCGGAAGTCCTGTGCAACATGGTCAAAATGTTTTCGTCCGAGGAGATCATGAAGGTCGCGCAGAACGCCGTCGAGCTGCACGGCGGCAACGGCATCATGCTCGATTTCGGCATCGAGAAGGTTTTACGCGACGCCGTCATTTTCCTGCACATGGACGCGACGGTCGACGTGTCCAAGTTCAAGATCGTCAAAAACCTGTTCCCGCAGACCGCGGGCAAATATGCGGGGCCGGAGTGATCTCCGAGGCGCCGCGCGCCGCAGCAGGCTCCCTCTCCCCGTTGGGGAGAAGGTTGGGGTGAGGGGGGCCTGACTCGGTGAGTTTGTAACCCCACACCCGGCGCGAAGGCGCGCCGACCTCTCCCTATGGGAGAGGTGAAGCGAGCAGGAGGATATACTCACCGCACCACGAACCTGAAACCGACCAGCACGATCAGGAGCCCGGCGACCTGTGCGATGGTCGGCACGACCCCGAGCGCGAGGAAGCCGATGATCAGCCCGAAGCCCGGTACAAGCGCCGGAAAGGTGCCGGCGCGACCAGCGCCGAGCAGGATCACCGCGCGCGCGAACAGGTAGATCGGCAAGGCGCCGGCGAGCACGCCCTGCACCACGATCTGGAGCAGGTTCTCGGCGAGGCTCTGTTGCAGGATGCCGCTGTAGCCGTAGAGCACCGCGTGCACCGGCGCGAATACGATGATCGACGCGGCGCCGACCGTTCCGGCGGCGTGCATGCCGGGTACGCGCCAGTAGCGGAGCAGCATCCCGAATATCGCCCAAAATAGTCCCGCGGTCGCGAACCGGAGGACGCCGCCGACGCCATGTCCGCCGATGGGCGTGAACGACTCGAGGCCGAACACGATCAGACCGCCGACGATGATGGCGCCGCCGAAAATGCGCTGCGGGCTCGCCCG
>JBQCFB010000581.1:0-2325 GCA_051959715.1 Pseudolabrys sp. | reverse complement strand
GGCACGATAGACCTGCAGGTTCTCCATGATCCGCTGCACGTAATTGCGCGTCTCGGAGATCGGGATGCGTTCGACCCAGTCGACCGGATCGACCTTCCGGTCGCGCGGGTCGCCGAAGGCGGCGATCCACTGGCGGACGCGGCCGCGCCCCGCATTGTAGCCGGCGAAGGTCAGGATGTAGGAGCCGTTATAGCCCGTGAGCAGGTTCGACAATTCCGCCGCGCCCATCTGCATGTTGTAGACCGGGTCGCTGAGCAGGCGGGCGCGGTTGTAGACCGCCTTGAACTTCTTGGCCGTGTCCTGCGCCGCCTCGGGGGTCACCTGCATCAGGCCCATCGCGTGCGCGATCGAGACGACCTTCTGGTTGAAGTGGCTTTCCTGGCGCGCGATCGAATAGGCGACGGCCTCCTCGATGGGCGGCGCGATCGGCGCGTATTTCGGCAGGCCGACCACCGGATAGGCGTAATAGTCGAGCGGCAGGCCGCGGCCATAGCCGCCGGAGCCGAGCAGCACCATGGCGCGGCCGTCGCCGTGCTTGTGTGCAAGCTCGCCGAGCATCGCCATGCCGGCGACGTCATGCGCGCTCTCGCCGAGCTCGGCATACATCGAGGCGATCATGTCGCGCTCGTTGAGCTCGTACAGCAACTCGGCGGCACGGACGACTTCGAGGCTCGCCAGGCTTTGGCGCTCCTGCGGGGAGAACGCGGCCGCGCCGTGCAGTCCGAGATCGGGCAGGCCGGCGCGGGCGCGCGCGAGCTGTCCGTAATAGGTCGCCGAATATTTTGCCGCCTGTTCGTAATAGGCGCGCGCCTGGCCGTGCTCGCCGGCCGCGTCTGCGGCGCGGCCGAGCCAGTAGCCGCCGCGCGACAGGGCATGCGGGTTGTGCGTGCCCTCGAGGATATGCGCGAAATGCGCCATCGCGGTCTTGGGATCGTGCAGGAAGCGCAGCGCGATCCAGCCGGCGGTGAAGTGCTGGTCGACGCGGTAATTGCCCTGCTTGGGCGAGGCCGCGTCGCGCGCGATGCGATAGGCGGTCTGGGCGTCGTGATCGTCCAGCAGCTTGCGGATGACCAGCCGCCGCTCGATCCACCACTGGTTCGTATCGACGTAGCCGTCGGTCTCGCGCGGCGCCGACAGGATGACGCGCCCGGCCTCTTCCGGCTTGTTCTCGCGGCGCAGGAGCGAGGCGCGGGCGAAGAAATAACCGGGCTCCGCACGCGCCGCCGCCGGCACGGCGTCGAGCAGCGCCTTGGCGTTGTGCTGGCGCTTGACCACGGCGGCCCAGGCGCGGGCGAGCGCCGGCTCGTTGCCGCCGAGCCGCTCGGCGGCGCGCATGCCAGCCTCGGCGTCGTCGGCGTAGAGGCGGGCATTCATCCGCGCCTTGTTGTCGGAGGGCGTGATGATGTCGCCGAAAATCTCGAGCACCCGGCGTTCGACCTCGGCGCTGCAATCCTGCGTGCGCCACGCCTCGCGCACCAGCGCGGTCGCGCCGGCGCGGTCGCCCTGGGCGAGCAGGGCGCGCGCGAGCACGTAGCGTCCCTTGGCCGTCGTCGGCTGCCGGCGGGCGAAGAAGGCGCGCACGGTCGCGTCGTCCGCCTTGTCATCCCACAGCGCGTTCTCGGCGCGGCGGCGGAATAGCGCCACATGCGGCCAGGCCGGGTTCGCGTCGATGAACGCCGCATAGCGGGCGTAGCCGGCGTCGGTCGCGTCCGAGCGCAGGATGATCCATTCGGCGAGCTTGCGCGCGACCGGATCGGACAATCCGCGTTCGATCGTGTCGGCCTCTGCGGCGCGTCCGCCACGGATCGCCTCGATCAGGCGCTTGAGCCCGGCGACGTCGGAGGCGGGAGTTTCGCGGGTCGGGGCGGCGGCGAAGGGACCCGTCGTGGGTCGGGCCAGCGGCGTCGACAGCATGTGCCCGGTGAAGGGCGCGGGCTTGACCGGCACGCTGGCGACCGTGGGCGGGCCGCCGACCGGCGGCACCTTGGCGACGGCCGGCGCGCTTTCGACCGGCGGCAGGGCGGGCGTCTCGTTCGCGTAGGGCAGCGCCGCGACCTCGGCGATCGGCTTGCCCTGGGTGAGCAGGGCGATGGGGTCGTTGTTCGAGGTCGGCGCGGTTTTCGCTATCGCCTCGAACCGCGGCGTCTGCGCCGTTTGCGCCGTTTGCGCAATGTGCGGCCGTTTGCGCGGCAGCGGCACCGCCACGGTGTGCGTCGTCGAAGCAGCGGGCTTGGTGGTCGCCGGCTTGGCGCGCGGGGTGGGGACGTTGGGAGCGGCAAAGACAACACCCGCGCCGAACACGGCGGCGGTCAGGACGGCAGCGGT
>JBQCFB010000580.1:0-3267 GCA_051959715.1 Pseudolabrys sp. | reverse complement strand
GACGATCTCGTCACCTACGCCACCGGCACGATCCCGGCCGATCTCCTCGGCGGGTTCGGCGCCAAGGGCGATCACTCGATGTATGTCGAGACGAAGAGCAAGGACCTCTTCACCAGCATCCGCATCGGCAATACCGGTGTCTCCGCCGCGCTGCCGCGGCTGGCCGCCGGATGCGCCATGCCGTCGGCGCAGGCCAAGCGCGCCGAACTCGACCGGCCGCGCGCGGCGCCGGGCGCGATGGCCTCGGCCAAGTAAGGCCGGACAGGCATTCGGGGGGTGGGGCAGGCGGCCTAGCGGGCCGCCTGTTTCTTTTGCTCGATCTGGTCGAGCGCAGACACGACGGCGTCGAAGGTCAGCAGGGTCGAGGCGTGCCGCGCCTTGTAGTCGCGCACCGGCTCGAGCACCGCGATGTCGGCCCAGCGGCCCGTGGGCGGCGGCCCGTTCTCCTTGAGCATCTTGCGGACGGTCTCGCGCAACTCGCGCATCTCGGCCGGTTTGGCGCCGATGACGTGCCGCGCCATGATCGAAGATGAGGCCTGGCCGAGCGCACAGGCCTTCACGTCGTGGGCGAAGTCGCTGATCGCGCCCTGGTCGAGCTTGAGGTCGACCGTGACGGTCGAGCCGCACAGCTTGGAATGGGCGGTCGCCGTCGCGTCCGGGGCGGGGAGGCGCCCGAGACGGGGGATATTGCCCGCAAGTTCGAGGATTTTGGCGTTATAGACGTCGTTCAGCATCGCAATTCCGTGACCGCCGCGCCGATTGCCTCGGCGCGTCAAAGCTATATATAGGGGGCGACCCGACGGTGCGAGAAGGGGTTCCTCGTACCCGGCACCAGACATGCCGTTCGGGAATGCGACGTCCTTGCTGGCGCGCCACCCCGGTGACACCTCCGGCCTAGCCTTCGAGGGCATGGGCCGGTCGAACGGAGAGACGGTCGTAATGGACGCCAAGAATTCAATCGTTAAGCCGTGGCCGAAGCAGAGCCTGTCCGACCATGTCCGCGCTGCGCCGCAGCCGGCCGGTCCGCGCCCCTCGCGCGAGGAGGCGGAGGCCGCCGTGCGCACGCTCATCGCCTATGCCGGCGACGATCCGGCGCGTGAGGGCGTGCTCGACACGCCGAAGCGCGTCGTCGACGCTTATGAAGAGATCTTCCAGGGCTACCGCGAATGCCCGGCCGAGGTGCTCGACCGGACCTTCGGCGAGACCGCCGGCTATGACGACTTCGTGCTGGTTCGCGACATCGGCTTCAACTCGCACTGCGAGCACCACATGATGCCGTTCTTCGGCAAGGCGCATGTGGCCTATATCCCGACCGACCGCGTCGTCGGCCTGTCGAAGCTCGCCCGCCTTGTCGACGTCTATGCCATGCGCCTGCAGACGCAGGAGCACATGACCTCGCAGATCGCCACGGCGATCGAGGAGGTGCTCAAGGCGCGCGGTGTCGCCGTGATGCTCGAGGCCGAGCACATGTGCATGTCGATCCGCGGCGTGACCAAGCCCGGCGCGCTGACGGTGACCACGCACTTCACCGGCGCCTTCAAGGACGCCTCCGAGCAGGTCCGCTTCATGACCCTGCTGCGCGGGCATCGCTGAACGCCCGATTGTTTCCGACCGATTGATCCGTCATCCTGAGGCAGCCCCTCGGGGTGACGGCGCTTGTCTGGAGATCAAACCTTGTCCGCATCCCACGACATCGAGGAAGGCACGGCGCTCACCCCGCGCTTCGACGCCAACGGTCTCGTCACCGCGGTAGTGACCGACGCTGCGTCCGGCGAGGTGCTGATGGTCGCGCACATGAACGCCGAGGCGTTGCAGAAGACGATCGAGACGCGTGAGGCCTGGTACTTCTCGCGCTCGCGCAAGGCGCTGTGGAAGAAGGGCGAGACCTCCGGCCACGTCCAGCGCGTCGTCGAATTGCGTGTCGACTGCGATCAGGACGCCGTCTGGCTGCGCGTCGAGCAAGCCGGCGAGGGCGCCTGCCACACCGGCCGCCGCTCGTGTTTCTACCGCGCGGTGCCGCTCGGCAAGACCGGCGCGGTGAAACTGGAATTCACCGGCGAGAAGACGTTCGACCCGGACAAGGTCTACGGCAAGTCATGAGCGGGGGCCGCGTCGACGTTACCGTCGCGCCGCGCGAAGGCGGCGCGGTCGCCCGCCTCACCATCGACAATCGCGCGAAGCTCAACACGCTGGACTCGGCGCTGATGCGCGACATTGTCGCCGCGGTCGATGCGCTCGGCGCGCGCGACGACCTGCGCGCGCTCGTCGTCACCGGCGCCGGCGACAAGGCCTTCATCGGCGGCGCCAGCATTCCCGAGATGGCGAACCTCGATCCGGCGTCGGCGCGCGCCTTCATCACGCGCGTGCACGAGACCTGCGACTGCTTCCGCCGTCTGCCGGTTCCGGTGATCGCAGCGATCGACGGTTTCGCGCTCGGCGCCGGCCTCGAAGTCGCCGTGTCGTGCGACCTGCGCATCGCGTCGACGCGCGCGCGGTTCGGCATGCCCGAGGTGCGCGTCGGTCTGCCCTCGGTGGTCGAGGCGGCGTTGATCCCGCAGTTGATCGGTTACGGCCGCGCCCGCGAGCTGCTCATGCTCGGCGAGACGATCGACGCCGATACCGCGCTGCGCTGGGGTCTGGTCGAGCGCGTCGTCGCGCCCGAGGCGCTCGATGCGGAACTGGATGCGGTGCTGGACGCGCTGCTCGCCGGCGGGCCGCAGGCGATCCGCCGGCAGAAGGCGCTGATGCAGGCCTGGGAGCAGCTGCCGACGGACGCGGCAATCGCCGCCGGCGTGGATGCATTCGAGGCTACCTACACGTCCGACGAGCCGCGCCGCATGCTGTCGGCCTTCGTGGCGCGCAAGGCGGCGCTGAAGAAGCCGCCGGAAAAGTGATATTTATCAATTATCGTGCCGGCCGGCCCTGACTTTTGACAGACCGGCGGCGACCCGCGGTTCCGCAGCGACTTTGCGCTATCGAAACGGGCCTTTCTTCGGTACAATTTCGACCGAAATACCGGTCTGTTGCGGGGCGTGGCGGATGGTATCTGTTGCGGTGCAGGATGGCGCCGGGAGGAGGTTCTGCCTCGTTCTGGTGAAACCGTCGCATTACGACGATGACGGCTACGTCATCCAGTGGTTGCGTTCGCCTATTCCTTCAAATTCGCTCGCCTCCCTCTATGGCCTCGCCAGGGATTGCGCCGCGCGTGCGGTGCTCGGCGCCGACGTCGGCCTCGACATCCATGTCTACGACGAGACCAACACTCGC